>JASLEQ010000302.1 GCA_030151135.1 Candidatus Sulfotelmatobacter sp.
CGCTCAATGTCTACTCCCTGACTGCTTCCGCTTCCAATCAGGTTCAACTTCTCTAACCGGGCAATCCCAAGTGTGAGCGCTTTAGTCCGCAGGCTTTGACTGTTGCAAACGACGTAGTGAGCACAGGCTGAGGCGGCCCGCTCAGCCAGAAGAAGTAGCAGATGCTTGATCCCCGTCAAAGTCTCCAGCCGAAGGCCTCGCAATAGGTAGATGCGCAACGGAACACCGCACAACTTGGCCGCAAGATTCCCCAACAAACCTGCCTTCGGTGTACTGAACTCGGTCATGCTCGGCTGCAGCCGCTTCAGTGCGCCGCACAAGCGTATAAGAGATACGATATCCGCTATCGGAGCGATCCCTCGCTCCATCGAAACCGGCAAGGTCTCGATCGCTTCTTCTTTCGCGATCCGGTCAAGATGAGTTCCCGGATGGCTGATAAGGACGACACGAAACCCGGCAGCCTTCAATGCGCGGACGCGCGCGGCTAACACCAGGCAGGTTTCCGCGTGCGTGATACCGACGACAATCAACGGACGAATGTCCAACGAACCTGTGAAACCCAGTTCCGCGCGGGCGCATTCCTGAAGTTGCATGGTTCTCCGCGATGCTCCTGGGGAGGGCTTTCTACAAATCATTAACGGAATCTAACTCACTGTACCAATTTAAGACGGTTTTGATGTGTGTCCGCAATCACGTCACAACACAATCGAGACGTTCTACGCTCAAATTTCTCCCATGAGTGAACGGCCGAGAGTGCTCCTGCTGATCCCCCACCTTGGTGGCGGAGGCGCCGAACGCGTCACAGCATTGCTTACCCGCGGTCTCTCCTCTCAGAAATACGAGCTGCACCTGGGGTTGATTACCGGTTCCATGAGTGCCAGTGACCAGGTGCCTTCATCGGTGAGAATCCATGCTCTCGGAGCTCCTCGCGTGCGTGCAGCAGCATTGCCGCTGGTCCGCCTGGTCCGCCACCTACAACCCGACCTCATCCTTTCGGGAATGGCGCATCTCAATTTTTTGGTCCTATTGCTGCGCTGGTGCTTTCCCCGCAAAACGCGCGTCCTCGTGCGCCAGAACGCCACAGTATCACCTGATTTTGGGTCAGGCAGCACACCTATGTATGCCCGCTTCTTTTACTGGCTCTTGTATCCGGCTGCCGATCGCGTGATCTGCCAGAGTAACGCCATGGCGGCTGATCTAGCCGCACAAGCCGGTATCGGCAAATCTAAACTACAAGTACTCGCGAACCCGGTGGATGCGGACGCCATTCGCAACGCACGTGCAGATTCCGAAATGTGCTGGCAGCGCACCGGTCCGCACCTGCTCGCATTCGGAAGGCTCGCGCGCGAGAAGGGATTCGATATACTTCTCGAGTCGTTTGCCTCGCTTCGCCTCAAGTACCCCGAGGCCGACTTGACAATTCTTGGAGCCGGCCCCGAACTCGCGTCGCTAATTTCCCTGCGCGACCGTCTGCGGTTGAAATCGTGTGTGCAATTTGCCGGACACGTTACTCATCCCGAATACTTCTTCTTAGGGGCCGCCTTGTTCGTTTTGCCTTCGCGGCAAGATAGCCTGCCTAATGCGCTCCTGGAAGCAGCAGCCGGAGGGCTTCCCATCGTCGCGCTTCCGTCGTCCCAAGGAGTGGTGAGTCTTCTTTCAAACAAACGCGGTGTGTGGCTCGGAACAGAAGCCTCCTCGCGGGCACTGACAAAAGTCCTTCTTGCCGCCCTCGAAGCCCTGCATCCATGTGAACGTTTTCCCCATACCTGGGTCGAGAACTTCCGCATCGATTGCGCGATCCAGGGCTACGAGCGCCTGATCGACGAGACCTTGGATAAGCAGGCGCGATGAACAAAGTCGTCCTCCTCGTCCCGAGTCTGGATCAGATCGCAGGCGCTGAGAGGCAGGTGCTCCTTCTAGCTCGAGGGCTAGCCGAGCGAAATTGGCGTGTGTCCGTGGTGGCACTCTCCGGAAATGGAGGCGATGCAATCGCAGATGTCCGCCAATGTGGCGCGAATTTCGTGACCCTGCAAATGCGCAAGGGGCTCGCCGATCCTCGAGGCTGGTGCCGCTTTCAGCAATTTCTGTACCGCGAAACTCCCAGTGTGGTACACGCTCATCTTCCTCATGCAGCATGGTTCGCCCGCTGGTCCAGTCTGTTTTCAGGCGTGCCGATTGTGATTGATACGATCCACACTTCCTCGCCAGGCGGAATCGGACGTCGATTTGGATACCGCTGCAGTCGGTGGATTCCCGACTACGTTTCGGCAGTTAGCCAAGACGTGGCAGACTCCTACCTGCGAGCAAGGATGGTTTCTCGAAAACCCTTGACGGTGATTCCGAACGGCATTGACATCGATCTCTGGCCGCCCAACCCCGGGGCCCGCGTGAGGTTCCGGCAAGCGCAGGGATTTGCGAATGGATTTCTGTGGTTTGCCGCAGGGCGACTGCATCCGATTAAGGATTATCCCGCGCTCCTCTGGGCCATGATCGATCTTCCAGCGTCAGTTCACCTCGTCATCGCCGGTGGCGGCCCCGAGGAACGTAGGCTGCGCAATATGGCTATCCAACTCGGCGTCGAATCCCGCGTTCATTTCCTCGGCCACATCCTGAACGTTCTTCCCTGGATGCAGGCAGCCGACGCTTTCGTCCTTTCGTC
>JASLEQ010000454.1 GCA_030151135.1 Candidatus Sulfotelmatobacter sp.
TTGATGTCGGCACGATGGCGGAGTACGAGATCTATCGCGCCAAACTTGCCGCACATCCGAAACATCAAGAGAACGTGGCGAAGGTTGAGGCCTCCGGTGTCATCCGCTCCATCTATCGCGCCATTCTTGGGCGCATCGAACCGGCCCGAGGTGAAAGATGAGCAGAAGCACTGACATGCAGTCGTCCATCATCCCCGGCTACACCTTCGGCACTCGCGAGAGTGCCGTCTCCCCTCTGTCCGACGAGGATCTCCGTCAGTTGGAAGAAACCATTGGCTGGACGGAACTTGATGCCAGTGTTCTAGAAAAGCATGCCGACCTGTTCCGTGAACGGGCAGAGCACATGGTGGATTGCTGGCGTGCCGTGATCGCCGGGCAAGCGCATCTTGCCCAATGGTTTGTCGCGCCGGATGGCAAGCCGGATGACCAATACAAAGCTCAGGTTAAGCGGCGCTTCGTCCAGTGGGTCATTGACGTGGCGCTCCGTCCCCACGATCGAAATTGGCTCAATTATCAAGAAGAGATCGGACTGCGGCATACGCCTGCGAAGAAGAACGCGACCGATGCCAGGCACACTCCTCCCCTGGTTCCCCTGCGCTTTCTGCTGGGCTTTGTGCCGGTAGTCCTTCCCATCGGCAGCTTTTTCGCCGCGAAGATACAAGATGAAGTAGAACTCAAGAAACTTGGGGAGGCATGGACGAAGGCAGTGATTCTCCACGTAACCTTGTGGTCTCGCCCATATGCGGCAGCAGGTCTCTGGTAACAGCGCGGGGCGAGATTACTAAAACTGGTCAAGTACAGCAGCACCCCCGTGGGCGCGCTCACCCATTGGGAAGACCAGCTTTCGTTGCAAGGACCATTTTAACGTTCGAGACCGCAGGAACTCTACGAAAGGAGAGTCCGCTCAGGTCACTGGCCGGGCGAGGTAACCCTCTCTGCACTTCGTATTTCGTGACAGCGAGCCTCAGCAGGGATTCACCACCGTGACAGCCGGTTTTAGCAGTGACAGCGAGAATTAGCAGCCGACAAAGATGTCCGCTGCTGACTCCGGCTGTCACAATAGCGATAAACGACGTGCTTGTGGAGGTACATGCATCCGGATTCACCGAGGGATGAGTTGACGTGGCCTGCAACCTGGACTGACCGCACCGGTCGCGATCGGACACCCTCCATCCCAGGACACGAGCTGGCCGGAGTGGTCATTGCTGCCGGTTATGGCACGACAGGGCTGTCGATTGGACAACGGGTGTTCGGCCTCACGGGCTGGTATCGGGACGGCACGCTGGCAGAGTACGTTGCCGTTGACGCGCGCAATCTCGCGCCGTTGCCGGGCGATGTTGACTTCACAACGGGTGCGGCTCTGGTCAGGCCCGGAGTCCAAGATGGACCTATCGAGTGGCAGATGCTCCGTGCGGTAGTGTGGGTCAACTGCCGCAAGGGAGGGCTCTCGAAAACAGCATTCGATGTTCCCCCCAAACGATTGTCCGGTTCACGAGAAAACTTGCTCCTTTTTCAACAAAGCTGGCCGAGTCTGGGGTTACGCCTTCAGTCCCAAGGTCATCTGGGGGAAGCAGAATGCCACCTGTAATTCCGGATGCCGCTATCCACGCATCAATTCCTTCTTTAACCCAGTCTGGAACCGGGATGGTGCGTATATGCCCGCCCTTGCCAATAAGGTCGGCAATGACCCAGTGCTTCTCTCTTTGCTGGATATCTTCAACTCTCGACGCGGCCAGTTCCGCGCGGCGAAGACCGCATCCTAGGAGGATGGCGAGAGTGGCGTAGTCTCGTTTGCCGCGAAGACTGCCAACGTCTACAGTCCGCAGGAGCCGCATTCCTTGCTCCGCGAAAGGCCAATTGTCAACGGGCATACCCAATCGTTTGGCACCCTTCACCCGATGAATCCCAGCCAACAGATCAGCGCTCAAGAGCCCGCAATCCGCGCCTCGTAGGCCAGCCTCCGGACTGCGGCGAGTCGCAAATTGATGGTTGTAGACGCATAATGCTGCTGTTCGAGTGAGATCCGGTACCGGGTGACTGAGGTTTTGTTGAAGGCGAGTCGGGGTTCCGAACAGTACCACTCGATGAATTCTCTGATTGCAGGGCCGTAGGTCCGGTGAGAACTCGGTGAAGTCAGGCTGTTTAGAACGGCAGACTTCGACTGATCGAGATCCGGCAGCTTGAGGACGGACTTTGGTGCTGCACGTTTACGCTTCATCTTGCTCTTTGCCATTGAAACGACCTCCCATAGCGGAAAGCGTTAGGAATGAATCAATCGGTCTGTTCGCGGTATTCCAGAATCACGTCAGGAAGCCTGACGAACGATAGCCAACTTCCCGATAGACCGCTCTGATTTACGCTTCTGCGATGTGGGGGGATGGCGCGAGTTAAAAAGCGATACAATTCAAGCCTGTTGAGCGACACTAAGGTCATCGTCCTCAACACTCAATTGAGCGGAGGTCGGATGGGTAAATCAACCCCGCAATTTTCCGCCGGGCACTATAACGCAAACTACGGGAATTTTGAATCGGATTTGTACGCTCAGATTCGAGTTGAGGGTTTCGGCGAGGATATTGGACAAAACAGTTGGATCACCTCCGACGAGCAAGACAGATTTTTGAAGTGGTTGGAGCTTTCTCCAGAAAAGACGTTGCTCGATGTTGGGTGCGGGACCGGCGGACCGGCGGTGCGAATAGCCGCAATCACCGGCTGTTCTCTCGTGGGTATTGATGTTCACGAGCAGGCACTTGCCACTGCGATTTCACTTGCATCCCAACGCCGTTTGGCCGAGCGGGCCGATTTCCGATGTGCGGATGCCAATCAACCCATGCCGTTCTATGATGCCGGCTTCGATGCCATCACTTCGATCGACGCTATTAATCATCTCTGCAATCGGCCGCTCGTCATCGCCGAGTGGTCCCGGTTGCTGAAACCGGGTGGACGCCTGCTATTCACTGATCCCATCACCCTGACAGGACCGATGACAAATTCCGAGATCGCCGCCCGTAGTACCGCTGGCGATTATCTATTCGTTCCACCTGGATATGACGAGCACCTGATTGCGCAGGCCGGCTTGCAATTGCTGATGTCTGAAGACGTTTCTTTGAATGTAGTTAACGTTGCGGAGGCAAGACATGCGGCCCGCGCTTCCCGGAGTACCGAGTTGCGCGCCATCGAAGGGGCCGCAGCCTTTGAAGGACAACAGGAGTTCCTTGCTGTCGCTGCCCGGGTCGCCCGTAGGGGCAGCCTTTCCCGGTTTGTCTATGTCGCAACAAAGTTGGGTTGAATTACAGAATCTCTCCGATACGACGGAGTTGTTCCCTTGACACCACCAGATACTCAAGTGACTACCGAGTCAAGAGACATTGGCCGACGCGCCAGACGGCGAGTCGCTTACCGGCTGCTGCCTTTTGTTTTTCTCCTTTACGTTGTCAACTACATTGATCGCGTCAACGTATCGTTTGCCAATTTAAGGATGAGTGCGGATCTTGGCTTCAGCGACCGGGTATATGGCTTAGGTGTAGGAATGTTTTACATCACCTATGTGCTCTTTGAAATTCCGGGAGCCGTGATTGTCGAACGTTGGAGCGCGAGGAAGTGGATGGCGCGGATCATGATCTCCTGGGGAATCGTCACGATCCTCACCGGATTCGTGCACACCCCGACGCAGTTTTATGCTGCGCGTTTCCTGTTGGGCGCTGCCGAATCCAGTTTCTTTCCCGGAATGATCGTCTACCTCACACACTGGTTTTGCGCAGGTGACCGCAGTCGAGCCATTGCTTGCCTATATGCAGCTAATCCTGCCGCCGCTTTGATCGGCTCGCCCCTGGCGGGCTGGCTCCTGGGAGTTCATTGGTTCTCGCTCTCTGGCTGGCGCTGGCTTTTCATCCTGGAAGGTATTCCAGCTATCGTCTGCGGGATCGTCACCTTCTTCTATATGACCGACCGCCCGACTCAGGCAGGTTGGCTTCCTAATGACGAACGTGACTGGCTGGTGAAGACGCTGCAGGCGGAGTTAGAAGCAAAGAATAAGATTCGAAGCTACACCACCTTTCAAGCATTTAATGATCTTCGCATTCTCAGACTGATCGCCGCATATTTCCTCGCTCTAACCGGTGCTCTCGGAACCATCTACTGGATTCCCACATTCTTGAAACGGACGTCGGGAGTCTCGAATCAATCGGTGACATCTCTAGTTTTGATTCCAGCAATGATCGGACTCGCCGGGATGCTGATCAAGGATGCGACTCCGCTTAGCGGAAGATGGCCCATCGGTGGCGAATCTCACCAAGACTCCTGTTAATGATGAGATGAGAACCTGCTTCCAGAACCAACCGGGGGTCGCTCCCGCTTGAAACCTCTCAATGAGATCACCGGCCAAGACTTCAACATGGTCTCCCGGGTAAGTGCGGA
>JASLEQ010000474.1 GCA_030151135.1 Candidatus Sulfotelmatobacter sp.
GGTGGCTGGGTAGCTGCGGAAGACGGAGTTTGTGGCGAGGATGACGGGGTCGGATTGGGCGAAGCGGCGGAAAAACCGGACGCCAGAATCGGGGCTCCGCATTTGCTGCAAAAGCGTGTGCCCGAAGAGATCTCTGTGCCGCATTTATTGCAGAAAGCCATAGTTGCCTCGCGATGAAAACGTTCTGACGCGCGAGTATAACGCACTGAGAGGCAGGTTTCCGACGTTCTGTTCAGGAAACAGGATCAACAGCAGGACTCTGTCCTGCTGTGCCCAAACGGGTTATTCCCGGGCAGAAAATCTCGCGTTTGGGAGATTCATAGTGAGGCCAGCCTGCCGCAAGGATTTAGTCTAGGCCGAGAGAGGCGTACTGAATCCCGCAGGCCGGCGGCACTGCGCGAGAGCTAGCTATACCAGCGGGTACCGTAATCGAACATCGAGAGAGCGAGGAGGAGGATCAGGAAAAAGAGCGTCGAGAACACCACCAGTTTCAACAGTTTTTCGTGAGCGCCTTTGAGATGCATAAAGAAAAGGGCGACGAGGAGCGCTTTCGTGGTGGCGATAATGAGCGCGACTGCCGAGTTGAGGCGGCCGAGATCGATGAGTGCCGCCCAATAGGTAAGACCGGTGCCCGCGAGAAGCGCGATCCAGACGGCGAAGTAGGTTTTCAGCGGTGACGAATGTGCGTGGTCAGACATTTAGTGCCTCAAGACGACGAGTGCGCTGCACGCGAGATCCTTCGCTTCGCCTGAAATGCGGCTCCGCTCGGGATGACGCCAAATGAAAACTGACTGCCAGCATCAATTAATACCTACGGGTGACGGTCAATCAAGTACAGCAACGGAAACAGATAAATCCAGACGATATCGACGAAGTGCCAGTACAACCCGCCGATTTCGATGGGCGTGTAGTAACGGGGAGTGAACATACCCCGCCAGGTTTTAACGAAAAGCCATGTGAAGATCCCGAGTCCGACGATCATGTGCAGCGCGTGCAGGCCGGTCATGATGAAGTAGAGTGCGAAGAAAATTTCAGCATGACGCGGATTAGCGTATTGATCGGGATGTCCGGGAACCGGTTGGTGTTCGAAACTAAATGATGCGCCAGGAACATGGTGCTCCACAAACTTATCGTGATATTCGATGCCCTTGATTCCAAGGAAGCCGAGGCCGAAGACCATGGTGAGAGCGAGCATCACGAGGGCGAGGCCACGGCGACCGGTCTGGATCGCAAAGATGGCGAGGACGACGGTCAAACTGCTGCAGATCAGGACAGCGGTATTGGTGGCGCCCAAGGCGGCATTGATCGATTTGCTGGCCGCCGCGAAATCAGGGAAATACCAGCCGCGATAAATCAGATAGGCGCAGAACAAGCCGCCGAAGAACATCACTTCGGTGCCAAGGAAGATCCACATGCCGAAGCTTGCGGAATCTTTCTGCTGCTCCTCTGTGGAGAAATGATGGAGCAGCGCCGGGTTGTGGAGACCCTCGTGCGGCTGAACAGCGGTTGTGCTATCCGACAACGTGGACCTCCTTGTGACCCTTATCAAGTTCGTCGTAGTTGTAGGCTTCCCAGGTCACGACCGGTTCTTGCTCGAAGTTGAAGGTAGTGGGCGGAGATTGCGTTGTCCACTCAAGCCCAGCAGCGTTCCACGGATTGTTCGGCGCAGGCTTGCCGTAGCGCATCGACCAGAGGAAGTAAATCATCGGCAGGAGATATCCGACGGCAAGCACGGTGGCTCCGGCGGTGGAGAGGACATTCAGTACCTGGAATTCCGGCGGGTACTGGTAATAGCGGCGGGGCATTCCAAGATAGCCAAGAATGAACTGCGGGAAGAACGTCAGGTTAAATCCGATGAAGACGGTAAGAGCGGCGAGTCGCGCCAAGCCTTCGGGATAAAGTTTCCCGGAAATCTTCGGCCACCAGAAATGCATTCCCCCGAGATATCCCATGAGCGCACCGCCGACCATGATGTAGTGGAAGTGGGCGATGACGAAATAGGTGTCGTGGACATGCATATCGATGCCCAGTGAGGCGAGGAACAAGCCGGTCAGGCCACCGATGGTGAAAAGACCCAAAAAGCCGAAAGCATAAAGCATGGGCGCATCGTAATGAATCGATCCCTTGTAGAGGGTGGCTGTCCAATTGAAGACCTTGACGGCCGAGGGGACCGCGACCGCGTAACTGAGAAGCGAAAAGATGAGCGCCGCGTAGACCGAGATGCCAGCGACGAACATGTGATGCGCCCAGACTAGAAATCCGAAGACGGCGATTGCGATCGAGGAGAGCGCCACAAAGGTGTATCCGAAGATGCGCTTGCGCGAGAAGCAGGCAATGATCTCGGTGACGACGCCCATGGAGGGCAGGATCATGATGTAAACGGCGGGGTGGGAATAGAACCAGAACAGGTGCTGGAAAAGCAGGGGATCTCCGCCAAGGCGAGGATCGAAAATTCCCAGATGCAGCGCGCGTTCTGCGACGACAAGGACGAGCGTGATGGCGATGACGGGCGTGCCGAGGATCTGGATGATGCTGGTCGCGTAGTGCGCCCAGATAAACAGGGGCAGGCGGGACCAGGTCATCCCGGGAGCCCGCATGCGGTGAATCGTAACCACGAAGTTGAGACCGGTAAGGATGGAGGAGAATCCGGCAACAAAGATTGCGAGTCCGGCTTCAATCACTTTTGTATTGCTGAAGGCGGTGCTGAAAGGAGTGTAGAAGGTCCAGCCAGTATCGACGCCTCCGGTCAACATGCAATGCAGCATCATGAGCCCGGCGATGATGTAGAGATACCAGCTCAGGAGATTGATGCGCGGGAAAGCGAGATCCTTGGCTCCGATCATCAGCGGCACAAGAAAGTTTCCCAGCACAGCGGGAATGGATGGGATCAGGAAGAAGAAGACCATGACCTGACCGTGCTGGGTGAACATCTTGTTGTAAGTATCGGCCTGCAGCAGATCGCCGGCGGGCGTGAGCAGTTCGAGCCGGATCAGCAGGGCGAAGAAGCCGCCGATAAAGAAAAAGAACGTGATCGAAAGCAGGTAAAGAAGCGCGATGCGCTTGTGATCGGTCGTGAGCAGCCACGAACCGATGCCGTACTCTTTATTGAGATAGTTCTCGCGCTCGACCGCTGGTACTGTTGCTGTTGCCATAACTATTGCACCTGATTTCCCTTGCCCGCAGCGCTATCGGGCGCGGACATTGCTGTCTTGGTTGCGGGCTGGCCGGGACCGCCGAGCGATTTCACGTAGGCGACCAGCGCATTCAACTGTTCTTCACTGACCAATCCCTGGAAGGTGGGCATGACCGGTTTGAATCCTTTGACGACTTTTGCGCCGGGATCGAGAATCGACTCGCGAATGTAGTTTTCATCCGCAGTAACGATGCGACCATCTTCGAGCTGGACAGGCTTGCCAAAGACGCCGAGCAGGCTCGGGCCGCGGGCTTGCACATCATTGCGATGACAGGTCGCACAGCCGAGTTCAGCAAAAATCTTTTCGCCCGCCACGGACAGAGGGCCGTTGTTGGTGCCGCTCATCCAGGCTTCATACTGAGCAGGTTCCATGACAATCACGTCGCCGATCATGCCGGAGTGCTGGGTTCCGCAGTACTGCGTACAAAACAGATGGTAAGTACCCGGCTTGGTTGCGCGGAACCATGCGACGGTATATCGGCCGGGAAGAACGTCCTGCTTCATACGGAATTCCGGCACGAAGAAGCTATGAATCACGTCCTGCGAAGTCATGATGAGTTTGACGTCGCGCCCGACGGGCACATGAAGTTCGTTGATCTCGCGCTGACCTTCGGCGTGCTCGAGCTTCCACATCCACTGCTTGGCGACTACGTAGACTTCGGTGGAATCGCGAGGTGGAGTACGGCTCTGGAAATAAACGACAGCGCCCCAGGCGAAGATCACCATGAAGACGCCGAGCGGAATGACGGTCCACAAAACTTCGAGGGGAGTTGAGCCTTCGACCTGCTCCGCCAGTTCGCCCTTGCGGTGGCGATAGCGCGCGGCGAAATAAAAGACAGCGCCGAACACCAGCAGGGTCATCAGCCCGGACACGATGACCAGGAAGATGAAGAGGGCATCAACGTTGCCCGCAGCGCTGGAGGCCTGTTTCGGCCACAATGGAAAGTTATCGAACATATCGCTAGTGTTTCAGTCCTGAGTGAGCCAATTCCGATTTGTCCCAACCC
>JASLEQ010000490.1 GCA_030151135.1 Candidatus Sulfotelmatobacter sp.
TGCGCGCCGATCAGCCCGGAGTTGTCACCAGCGGCATGATCGAAGCCGATGGCGACGTCGAAGTACTCGATAAAGACGTCTACATCGCGACGGTCAGCGAGGGCGGTAAGCTCGACATGGAAATGCGGCTGAAGCGCGGCCGCGGCTACGTTTCCGCCGACAAGAATTTCGACGAGGATCTCGGCATCGGATTCATTCCGATTGACTCCGTGCACTCGCCGGTTCGCAAGTGCAATTACACCGTCGAAGCTGCCCGTCTCGGACAGATCACCGATTACGACAAGCTCACCCTCGAAGTCTGGACCAACGGCTCCATCACCCCGGCTGACTCGATCGGCCTGGCGGCGAAGCTGCTGAAGGACCACATGAACATCTTCATCAATTTCGAGGAGGAGATCGAAACCGGGTCGTCATCGAGCGATGAGCGCAAACCCGAGATTCACGACGAGAATCTCAATCGATCCGTCGAAGAGCTGGAGCTTTCGGTGCGCAGCTACAACTGCCTGAAGAATGCGAATATCCAGACGATCGGCGAACTCGTGCAGAAGACCGAAGCTGAAATGCTGAAGACCAAGAATTTCGGCCGCAAATCGCTGAACGAGATCAAAGAGATCCTGTCGTCGATGGGATTGAGTCTCGGTATGAAGATCGACGAGCACGGAAACGCCGTGCCCGGACCGACTTCGAACGTTCCGTTGCCGGCATCGGCTTACGGACCGGATGACCAGTTGTAAACACGGCTTCAGGCGCGCGGCTTCCGGCTTCCGGAAGTCGGGCAGCCGACCAAGCCCTAAGACTTGAGATTGAGCTAGAAGCTAAAAGCAAGTAGCTAGAAGCTGAGGGTTCTCATGCGTCACAAGGTTGCAGGATACAAACTCGGAAGGAACACCGCGCATCGGCGTTCGCTGCTGCGCAATCTGGTCACCTCGGTGATCGTGGAGGAGCGCATCGAAACGAGCGTTCCCAAGGCGAAAGCGGCGAAGCCTATCGTCGAAAAGATGATCACGCTCGGCAAGCGCGGCGATCTGGCTGCGAGGCGTCAGGCAGCGTCTTACCTGATGACCGACGAAGCGGTGGTGAAACTGTTTGACACCGTCGGACCACGTTTCGGCGATCGCAACGGGGGATACACCCGCATCATCCGCACGGCTTGGAATAAGGGCGACGGCGCCGACAAGGCTTTCCTTGAACTGCTCGGCAGCGAGAAAGTTCTGGACGAGAAGCGCGAAAAACGCGCCGAAGCCCGCGCGAAAAAGGCCGCCGAAGCCAAGAAGGCAATGGAAGAAGCCGAGGCACAGGCTGCGCACGACGGCGGCGTCGAGCCGGTAAAAGAAGACGACAAGAAAGAATAGTCGATCCACGTCGAACAGACATAAGGGCACGGCATTGCGCCGTGCCTTTTTCTTTCCTCACTCGTACATGTCCCTTAGTGATTCCCGCTGGTAATCTTGGCCTCTCGCCAACTCATCCTTAAACTTCCTCTAATGGCCTTCACGAAGACACAGATCGGCATCGCAATCGGCGCTGGCGCCCTGCTGGTATTTGTCTTTGTGGGCTATCTCTGGTGGCTCAGCAATCAAGGCCCGGTGCTGGAGAGGTCCGAGGACAAGGACACCCTGACCGGTCTGCCGGTCAGCATCAAGATGAACCCGTTCCGCGACCGTTCCACCGAAAAGGCTGCGAACAATTTCTTGCGTGAAATGCGTGACGGTCATTGTGACGAGTTGCTGCAGAAGTGGGAGCGCGACTACCACAAGAAATATGCCAAGTATATCTGCCAGTCGGAAGCGCAGCATCCACTGCTGTCCTGGCAGTTGGCCGATTGGGAAGACGCGCCGCCGCTGGTGATCCTGCACTATCGCGGGAAGCGTCCAAGCAACGCCGGTCCAGGCCAGTCCGGGATCGATAACGACCAATTCACGCTCACCGTCGAGAATCAGGCCGGGCAGTGGGTCGTCACCAAGTACGACGCAATGTACTGAAGTCAGCCTTGGCATCGCGATCCCCTTCTGAGTTCCGCCCTCCTGCTACCCCAAACGAGTGCTCCTGTCGCCGACCTGCGGCGCTTCGTCCCTTTGGGTCTGCATGATAAAACCGTTATATGTCAGTGCCAGACTCCGAGGCGCGGTCTTCCGCTGCGCGGAACATCTACTCCTTCGGACTAACATCCTTCTTCAACGACACTGCCACGGAAATGGCGTATTGGGTTCTTCCGGCCTTTCTTGTTTCACTCGGAGCCGGCCCCGCCCAGTTGGGAGTGATCGAGGGTATCGCCGAGAGTGTCGCGTCAATCGCGAAGCTCTTCTCGGGATACCTTACCGATCGCATCGAGCGCCGTAAGCCGCTCGTTGTCGGTGGATACTTCGTCGCCAACGCGGTGAAGCCCCTACTCGCCTTCGTTACGGCCTGGTGGCACATCCTGCTGATTCGCTTTTCGGATCGCCTCGCCAAGGGAGTTCGCGGCGCCCCCCGCGATGTCATGGTCGCGGAGTCGGTTGGAAAAGAAAAACTCGGATCGGCGTATGGCCTGATTCAATCGTTGGACTCTGCGGGCGCGATCGCAGGCCCACTGCTCGCTCTGCTCCTGCTCGCAAGATTCGGCATTCGGCACGTATTTCTCGCCGCCGCTGTGCCGGGAGCGCTTTCAGTACTCGTCGCGATGTTCGGAATCCGCGAGACGAAAAACCAAATCCCCGGCTCGTCCCCATCGCAAAGAGATGTCTTGCACTCGAATAATTCGGCAGGCGGGAAGAAAATTGCCCCCGCAAATTCCTCGCCCCGCGCAGGCTTGCCGGGCGCCTTCTATCTTGTGCTCACTGCCGTGACCCTGTTCTCGCTCGGTAATTCCAGCGACATGTTTCTCGTCATGCGGGCCCAGAACGTCGGGATCCCAGTCTCGTTGGCTCCGCTGCTCGGACTCGTTTTCAACACTACATACACTCTCGGATCGTGGCCGGCAGGGTGGTTCAGCGACCGTTTCTCTCGCCGATGGATTGCTGCGGTTGGTTATCTGATCTTTGCCGGAGTTTATTTCGTGTTCGGCCGCGCCCAGTCCACTCTCGCAATCTGGATCAGCATGGCGATCTATGGCATGTACTATGCGCTCACGCAGCCGGTGCTGAAGGCGCTCGTCGTCGAGACGGTTTCTAAAGAGATTCGTGGTCGTGCACTGGGCGTGTATTTCTTCGCCACCAGCGTAGCGACGTTAGCTGCCAGTCTGATCACAGGCGAGTTGTGGAAAGTTTATGGGGCGAGCCTGCCCTTTTATTTGTCAGCTGGACTCGCCCTGATTTCGGCGGGAATGCTGGTAGTCAGTCCACAAGCGCGATCAGAAATGGCCGCCTGATGGTGCCCTGAAAGCAGAAAAGCGGCCCATGCAGGGCCGCTCTTTTCTCACGTTTCTCGTTCCCAGCTCTTCGATCCGCTTTATTGCAAGGGCACTACAGGCTTGCGCCACCCGAGCTCCCCGGTTCAGGTTGAGCTTTGCCGTTCTTGATGCACTCATCGAAGAGCGACTTCGTTTTCTTCATCGCCTCTTCGGCCAGCCTTCCTTGTTCTTCTCCAAGTTTTCCCTGCTCCTCGCCGAGCTTGCCTTGCTGCTCACCCAACTTGCCTTGTTCCGCGCCGAGCTGGCCTTGCTGCTCGCCCGCCTGAGATTGAAGGTCTCCGATTTTGCTTTGCAGGTCTCCAATTTCCGATTGCAAATCACCCATTTGTTCCATGGTTGCGTTGGGTCCGAGCTTTTGCAATCTCGCTTTCAGGGAGTCCA
>JASLEQ010000523.1 GCA_030151135.1 Candidatus Sulfotelmatobacter sp.
GACCTTTTTTTCAAAAATCAGCGAGTTTTCTTCTTGGACCTCTGGTACGGGGTGCGTACGGTCAGACTCCAAAACGAAACCCCCATCGGATCCTGGATCCGTGGAGGCCAGCTGTACGACACAGCTAATTTACTTTCTCACTACATGTGCCGCAGTTCCGTGGGTGCAATCACACTATTGTGTGATGGAAAACAGGCAGGACCGTTCGTGAGAATGGCAGCGCAGTGGAGCGGCAGAAACGAAAGAATCGAGGTTGAACGGTATTCACCCTTCTATCGCGTGTAAGCGGTACATAGGGGATGGAAAGAGTGGATATAGGACAAGCACATTATGGAGTTCAGATTTTATCGGCAATATGGTTAAGTTCTAGTCAGTCTATTGAAGAAGGTGATTTGGGAAATGAAGTACACATTAATTTTTACTGTTGTCGCTGTGGTTCTCGCCACGGTCAACTTGGCCGTTGCCGAGAACAACGAATCCAGTATTGATAAGCGCATTGCCACGTCCGCCAGCGTGCTGTCTCAGGTGATGGATACTCCTGACCATGCGATTCCGGATAAAATTTTGGACCATGCCAAGTGCATCGCCGTAGTGCCTTCGCTCGTTAAGATCGCGGTTGGTTTTGGAGGGCAGCACGGGCACGGTGTGGCGTCTTGTCGCACGGCAAAAGGATGGAGCGCTCCCCTTCCGATTGACATAACCGGCGGAAGTTGGGGGCTGCAACTCGGAGGCGAGGCCACAGATCTGGTGATGGTGTTCATGGGGGATCGCGGAGTCGAGCACCTCGTTTCCGACCATTTCAAGATTGGCGGAGATGCGTCCGCGTCTGCAGGGCCAGTTGGACGGAACGCTGGTGCGGACACAGATGTCGAGATGAAGGACAAGATCCTTACGTACTCGCGCTCGCGCGGTCTTTTCGCCGGTGTGGATCTTTCCGGGACCGTAGTCAAGCAGGACAAAGATGAAACTGCCCTTCTCTTTGGCCACATGGAAAAACCGGATGCAATTCTCACGGGCAAAGTTTCTGCGCCTGCCGCGAGCCAGCCGCTTCTTTCCGAGCTAAGAAAAATCTCGGAGAACGCTCACGAGAGAGTTGCCAAGAGATAAGCAGTGACAGGGGTTCCATTCCCTGCCGGTAAAGGTAGTCGAATTCCGTCTACGTCCCCTCTGCGCTCGAAATCCCTGCCTGGGATTTTGAGCGCATGCCATAGCAGGCGTCCCAACAGGGCCCTCCAGCACTTATGGTTCCGCACAGATTGCGTTCAATCGAAAGATGAAATTGAATTCAGGTGCTCTGCCGGCACTCGCGACCTCGGAAATTTGCTCATCCTATTTCTCCACCGAGTAACATGGAGGTTTCCTACGAGAGGAATAAACAGATGAAGCTTCGCCGCGGTCTTGCTGTTATGTGCTTTCTTCTCGGAACCTGTTATGCCCAGTTGCCGGATTACTACCAATCCGTTAACCGCGTCACTTGGATCTCGGGAAACATCGATGGGATATTGCCCGCGTGGACTGCTCTCGGAATGACAGATATCCAGAGGCCCACGAAGATGAAGGGCTTGGGAACTGATCACGGCAAACCGTCGACCATCGAGACATGGCAGGCTACCGGGCGTTTGGGCAACCTGACCGTCAACTTCCTTCAGCCAGGCTCTTCCCGGCAAGGCGGAGGCCAGTCGAACTCTTACAACGATTTTCTGACGAAGCATAAGGACGGCATTTTTGCGGTTGTCCATGAGGTTCCATCGAAGGAGGCGATGGGCAAGGAGATTCAGCGCATGGCCGAGCTCGGAGTCAGAGTGCTGCAGCAGGTCACGTTTGAAATTGACGCGCCGGTGACCTACACCTACTTCGACACGGAGCCACAGGGCAAATACGTTCTTGGGCTGGTTTACTGGCCGGGCGGAGCGCCCAAGCCTCTTGAGCAGAAGACCGTCTCGCACCTTGCGCTTGTGGTGCACGATGCGGCGGCGGTTTCCGCATATTGGCAGAAACTTGGCTTGCCTGGGTTTGAGCTGGAGCATGCTACGCCGCGCGACGATTCGCGTTATCGCGGCCAGCCTCTCTTGCTGGCATTTGAGGTGGGCTTCCAGAAGATGGGCGCCATCAGTTATGAGTGGATTCAGCCACCATCCACTCCAGCGAATATTTATGCAGATTTCTTGAGGCTGCATGGAGAAGGCATTCAGCACATTGGCATGCCGGTGGACGACCTTTCCAAAGCGACTGCCCTCTATGAAAAACTTGGCTTTACAGTGTGGCAGGCGGGGGCATGGGGAGATATCGGGAAACCCAACTCCGGGCAGTATCACTATATGGACACGGACAAAGTCGGCGGCGTCAGCGCGGAGCTGATCCGGGCGTATTAGGAAGGAAGAACTGCGGGAATGCAATCGGTGGTCGGGGGGAAGGAGAGCGCGTTCCCGGCGGTCAAAGCTACCACGTCGTCGCCGCGCCCCTAGCGCGCTTAGCCGCGAGCGAAGAAGCGTTTGGGATTTTCTACCGTGACGGCGTGCATTTGCTGCTGCGTCACGCCTTGGTGCTTCAGATACGGGATCGTGTGGCGGATGTTGAATAGGAAGGCGTCGGGGTTCATTTGTTCGCGCTCGAGTTCCCAGTCCTGGGAGAGAAAAATTCTGTCGCCGAAGCCGGCGTCGATGAGTTGCTTGACGTATCCCGCGCGGGTTTGCCAGGGGATCTGGCGAAGAGATGTAACGAAGTCGGGCTCGCCCTTCACAGGCTTTGTCGCTCCGTAGAAGACATGGTCGATGCCGATGGTGTATCCGCGTTTGGCGAGACCGAGGAGGTAAGGCACGTCTTTGGTGTCATCGCTGTGGCCGAGAGAGACGCGGGCGGGACTGATGCCCTCGGCCTCGAGGATGGCGGCCTGCGTCTCACCGCCACGTTGGCCGGGATTGGTATGCGTTTCGATGGGGACGCCGGTGGCCTTGCTGGCCCGCGCGGCTGCCCTGAAGCCTTTTTCTTCGGCGGGCGTGAGTGCACCAGATACTCCGGCTGCCTTGATGACTCCAGCTTTGATGCCCGTATCGTCGATGCCGTGCTCGATTTCGCGAATGTAAAGTTCGGCGATCTGGTCCGGGGTGTGGGCGTTGTAGGATTCGGGCGCGAAACGGAATCCGGTGGCGGCGACGATTTGCATGCCGGATTTGCGGGACACTTCCTGACCGAAGAGGACGTCGCGTCCGACGTCGGAAGTGGTGAGATCGATGATGGTGTCGACGCCAGCAGCCTTCGCTTCTTTTAACTTGGCGACCATTTTGGCGGCGGCCCCTTTCTTGTCGGGGAAAAGATCGTGCGGGACGAAGCAAACGTGTTCGTGGCTGAGAGTGAATCCGAGCTTCGAGATGGCGAGGGGACCGAGGAGGGTTTCGACGACACCGCCGGGGGCGGGCTTGGGATCGTCTTTGCTGGTGCTGGCTTTCGCAGCGTGAGCAATCCGAAAGGATGCTGCAGCTACAACCCCGGCCGCTGTTGTTCGCAAGAATTCTCGGCGCGTCGTCATGAGTTTCCGCAGGAAGTCTGGCGGTCGCCGTCAAGTATAAGGACTAAATTTT
>JASLEQ010000545.1 GCA_030151135.1 Candidatus Sulfotelmatobacter sp.
TTGTTGAAGACAAAAGATGCCTTTGGATGGAGCGCCCTCGACGGGATACCGGTCGTGGCTGGGGGCGCAATGGGCCGCCACGGCGATGTAATCGTCGATAACATTCATCAGCCAACCCGAGTCATTGGGGTTTGTGACGGATGCGGGGGAGTTCGATTCAAGTTCGATAAAGATCAGGCCGAACGAGTGAGTCGCGTGCAGGCGGAGATCAACCGGCGCCTGGTAACTCCGCAAATGGCAGGCGCGGCGAACTGATCGACGCGCGAAGATTCAATGCATTCGAAACGAATTCTCATACTCGGCGCGGGGCGCTATAACGTTCCATCGATTGCCGCTGCGCGCCAGGCGGGGTTCTTTGCGCTTGTCGCTGACAGAAACAAAGATGCTCCAGGCCTGAAATTGGCTGACATACCGCTGGCCATCGATGTAAACGATTGTGATTCTCTGACAGAAGCAATTCGACAGAATGGTGGAATTGATGGGGTGATCAGCATGGCAGAAGTGGGCGTGCGTAGCGCCGCGCGAATTTCTGCTGAATTGGGACTGCCGTCTATCAGCGAAGAAGCTGCCGCCAATGCCACCAGCAAGGCAAATATGCGGCGCCTTTGGCGTACCATCTCAAACTATTCTGTTGAGTTTGAGGTTGTAAGCAGCCTCGATGAGGCCGAGAAGGCAGTGCGGCGACTAGCTCACTTTCCGCTGATCTTCAAGCCAGACTGTAGCTTTGGAGGCTCGCGGGGCGTGACGAAAATCCATTCGTTCCAGCAAGTGTTCACGGCGTTTCAAGATGCAAAATCGGGAGGATTGCCGAATTCGAATGTCGTTATTGAGGAATGCGTGGAAGGATCCGAGCACAGCGCGGAAGTTCTCGTTTGGGAACATCTAACATCTGTCCTGTGCATCGGTCAGAAAGTAAAGTCGCTGCCGCCGTATCGCGTTGATGTCAGCGTGCAATATCCAGCGGAACTTACAGATACGCAGAGGCAGACGGTGGCAGAAATGTGTGATCATGCTGCGAAGACCCTGGGATTAAGTCAGGGCGTTGCGCATGTTGAGTTCGCGTATACCCAGCGCGGACCGGTACTCTTTGAATTGGGGGCCCGTTGTGGAGGCGGGCACACACCGCAAATCGTACATCATGTGAGTGGTGTCAACGAATTCGTGGAAGCGTGCCGGATGGCATGTGGCATCGCACCGGTTCAGTTCACACCGATCTATAGCCGGGGCGCAGACTATCGCTTCCTTGTCTTTCCTCCGGGGAAAGTAGAAGGCATTGAGATCCCACCGAGCATTTCGTCCAGTTCGTGCGTTCTGGATGTAGGACTCACGGTGGGAGTTGGCCAGACCGTCTCGCCTTTGCGCGCTACTTCGGATCGATCCGGATTTCTGGTGGCGACCGGCGACACTCTCGAAGAAGCCGTTGAATGTGCAGACCGTGGCAGTCGGGGGATTTCTATCACGTACGCTGATGGGACAACCCAGCATCCTATCGAACTCGCAGCATTTCAGGAGCTGACACCACGATGACGGTTCTTGATCCGGAAGATGTGACTCGTGTTCTCCAGCGATATCAGCAGCGAATAGCGGAACACGGTCCTACTTTCGCATCACTGAACTCAGGAAGCGAAGCGAAGCAGGCAATTCGGCACGAGGTACATGCTTCGGCACTACGTGGTGTGATGCCTTCGGTTCTGGAGATCGGATGCGGTCTTGGCGACTTCTACCGGTACCTCAAACAGCACGGACACGATTGCTCATATATGGGATACGATATCGTCCCCGAGTACGTTGAGCAGTGCCGCCGGCAATATCCTGATGCGAGATTCGAATGCCGCAATATTTTCGTCGAAGGAATTGAAAGCAAGTTCGACACGGTTGTAATGTCACAGGTACTCAATAACCGGTATAGGAAATCGGACAATCTGCAGGTCATGAAACGGGCGTTGGAACTGGCCTTTGAACACTCGCGAGTTTCAGTCTCGGTGGATATGATCTCCACCTATGTTGATTTCCAAAACCCCGACCTTTTCTACTATCCACCAGAGAAGATTTTCCAGATCGCAAAGGCTATTGCGCCGCGCGTAGTGCTACGTCACGACTACCGTGCTTTCGAATTCTGTATCCAACTCTTCCATTCGGACGTAGAGGGCTATGTAAGGTGAACAGACACCTGGTGTGCCTGACGGTGGACACAGACCCCGACGGCCTGAGTGGGAAGGTCACGAACCGGAGAGCGCTGAGTTGGAAGGGACTGGAACGTCTGCAGAGTCTTCCGGATGAGCTTCACGACGTTCCTCGGCTGGGAGAGATTCCGTTGACGTGGTTCATCCGGGCAGATGGCCAACTGGAAAGCATCCTTGGAAGTGCTGCGTACCTGCTCGACAGATATGAGTCATTCTGGAGGCAGCTTAAAGGCTTGGAGCACGAGCTAGGTTGGCATCCACACCTTTATCGCCATGCGAGCATTGGAGAACCAGCGGTAATCATTAGCGATCCGCAGGAAGCACGAGATGAGTTAGAGCACCTCTGGGAGGGCGTACGCGATATTCTTCCGGCAACTTCATTTCGCAACGGAGAAGGGTGGCACACGGAGAGTACATATAGTTGCGTTGAACAACTGGGATTTCAGTGCGACTCAACGGCAATTCCCAACCGGAGAGCGTCCGGCGGAAATCTAATGAATTGGGAAAACGCGCCGAACCAACCTTTCTTCCCAAGTCAAAAGGATCTCCGCGAACCTGGCCCGGACCGTCCTATGCTGGAGCTTCCGATGAATACATGGCCACTACAAGCTCCTTATGACGACGCGCCGAGGACGCGATACATGAATCCGGCTGTACACCCTCATCTCTTTGCAAATGCGTTGCGAAACTGGGAGAATACTCGCAAATCTACAATCGAGCCTTGTGTCTGGGTCATGATTTTTCATCCGGATGAAGTATCTCCCGAGGAACGGGAAGATTACCTTTACGCCCGTTCGAAAGACGCCCTGTGCAGTAACCTGATTGCATTTGCATCGAGTCTGACGAACGCAGGGGCGGAGTTGGAATGGGTCACGATCGCCGAAGCCGCTGCTCGATGGCGGGCGTCGCGCCAAAAGCGGATCGCATGACAACTACGCTCGAAGTGACGCGCATCGCCCAAGTTCTACAGCCTGTCGAGGACGAACTCCTGAGAGCGACCGGGGGCGCCGGGATCCAGTGGTATGGACGAGCGGCAACCGCCCTGTACCGTGCCTTCCAACTCGCCAAGCATGTGCGGCCAGAAAGCCGAGACGCGGAAGTGATCCTGCCATCAATTTCATGTGCGACTCCGGCGAACACGGCTCTGCTTGCCGGCCTGAGACCGAGATTCGCGGACATCGATCCGGCGACCGGAATGCCGACCCTGGCAGCGATCCAGGAACGCTGGAACCCGAACACGCGAGCAGTAGTCTTCATTCATCTGTTTGGACAAACGGCAGAGGTCAAACCCCTGGCAGACTGGTGTCGGGCTCGCGGCATTCTTTTGATCGAGGACCTTGCGCAAGCCTTGGGCGCTTCGTTGCCCGACGGGAGTTCTGCAGGATCGGTTGGCGATCTTGCCATTTATAGTTTCAATCCAACGAAGATATTGGAATGTGGTGGCGGGGCGTTACTGATCCGAAGTCGTCAACTCGTCGAAGCCGTTCTTCAATTGGAAGAATCGGATCCTATTCCCGCGGGGATAAATGAGGCGCAGGCATCGGCCTTAGCGCTCAGCTATCGAAATCTTCATCACTCACTCGTAGCACTATTACGCACCCGCGCCGCCAGCGAGGTTTCCAGTGCATTTCTCAAGCTGCAATCGTCGTATCGTCCTCTCTACCTTCGGTCGATGAAAGATCCCGAGAAGCTAATGCGGGCGTGGACGCAGCTGAATAACGTCCTCGAACATCGATTGCAGAACGCAGAGGAATACGAGCGGAATCTTCAAGAGGGCGACTGGAAGCTACTTGACCAGTGGCGTCAAAGTGGAGTCTGCTGGCGCTATTCTTTACTGGTCAACTTCCCGCATCAGGTTGTAGATTTCAGTGACGCGGTGCGGCGTGACGGCTTTCATGTGTCAAACCTTTACTGGCCGGTGAATGACTTTTTTCTACCGGGTGATGTGTGTCCGAATGCGGACCATTTTGCTCGGCGGATTATCAATCTTTGGGTCGATAATTCAGTGGATCCCAAATGGGTTCACCGGTGCGCCAGTAGTTTATTGAAGAACCAGCCAAAGACGATGTGAGTCTTGGCTAATTGGCTCATACATGGATCATCCAGAACTCAGCATCGTCATTCCGATCTACAACGAAGAAGTAGTATTGCCCGCGTTGCGCGAGCGACTCTGCTCATTTGCGGAACGGCTCAGTCCGCTGGTGACCGAAATCATCCTGGTTGATGATCATTCGTCTGACCGGTCGCCACAAATGCTTAAACAATTTTGCGAAACGAATCCAATGTTTCGCTATGCGAGATTGGCAAAAAACAGCGGGAGCCATGTGTCGACGCTCGCTGGATTGGCCCAAGCGCGCGGAGAGTGCGCCGTGTTTCTGGCAGCGGACCTGCAAGATCCGCCGGAGTTAATCCCCCGGATGATGGACTTATGGCGACTTGGAAACCATGTAGTCTGGGCCGTTCGTGAGCACCGCGAGGGCGTGTCAAGTCTAGACCTATTTCTGGCTAATACCTTTTACAGGCTGTTAAACCTCCTCGGCGAAGTCAACCTTCCTCCGCGCGGCTCAGATTTCGCGCTGCTGGATCGTAAAGCGATTGATGCACTACTGCAGTCTGCAGGCAGTGATATCAGCCTCGGCGGCGAGATTGCCCGGTTGGGGTTCTCTTCGGAAGAGATCACTTATACGAAAGAGCGCCGCGCGGGAGGAACTTCGAAATGGACCTTCAAGAAAAAGCTTAAGGCGGTTGCTGACGCATTTGTCTCATTCTCGTACGCGCCCTTGCGAGCGATGTCATATCTGGGAATCGCTTGCAGTTTTGTAGGCTTCGCCTATGCCCTGCTTGTGATCGCAATACGATTGAGCACGCGGACTCCGGTCCAGGGTTGGGCATCCCTGATTGTGGTCGTACTTGTATTGGGCGGGCTCCAGATGATGATGCTAGGAGTATTGGGCGAATATCTTTGGCGAACGCTCGAAGCGGCAAGGCATCGGCCTATTTATTTCATTGAGGAGAGTTCCGGGCTGAACCATGTCACTGAAGCACAACCAGAACCGGTGGAGCGCCGCTTTGGGACGTAAGCTCCGACTGCAGACTTTTTTGGTAGGGACTCTCATCGGACTTGGTTGTATCGCACTTCTCATTCGGCAAGTCGACCTGAAGCAGTCATGGAACACCCTTGGACGGCTGAACGGTCCTTTTTTGATAGTTCCTTTTGGAGTATTCTTCGCAAATTTGCCGTTGCGGGCATGGCGCTGGCAGCTTATCTTTCCTCCGACGACCCGGCCGCGCTTTCTGGATTGCCTGATCGTTTTGGGAATCGGGAATATGGCGAATTTTCTACTTCCAGGACGCGCCGGGGA
>JASLEQ010000548.1 GCA_030151135.1 Candidatus Sulfotelmatobacter sp.
AGTCTGCGCATGCGCGGTCGCAATCGAGAGAGTAAGCACGGTGCTGATAGTTAGTGCGCGCAGCTGTGAGATCTTTGGCCGGCGATTCATACATGTTCTCCTGAGGTTTTATTCGTGTATTTGACTATCGTTTGGCTGCGATGGCGGCCGCTCGTGGTTGCACCGCTTTGGTGTTCATACGCGCCAACATGCGCTTATGCGCATCGAGGTCGTGGGTGTGGTCGCCGAAGCGAACTTGTTCGTAATTTTTCCGCAACGCCAGGATGCGGTAGCCAAAACTCAGCGTCGCCGTGCCACCGCCCAGTTCGTGCACTTCAAATGAGTTCGCCATGCGGTTGCTTACATAGAGGCCCTTGCAGTCGCCGTAGGGCGTCAAAAACACCTGGTATGTTGTGTTGCTATTGACGGTCTGAGTGTAGGTAGAGTCGAGTTGAACAACGGCCGCGCCGTTCACTAGTTGAAGTTCGCCCGCGTCCTCAAACCAGTTCTGCGGCGCTTCGATGGCTGACATGGCCACGATGCGCTTGCCGCCATCGACCGGCACGACTGCATTCTTGCTGCCGCTGCAATTTAAATTGCCGAGGCTGTCGACGTCGCAATACTGGCTCGTCACATAGTTAAGTGCCAGGAAGGGGTTAGAACCCGCGCTATATGCGTACGCGTCCAGCGCGTCATAACCGCCGGGACTATTGTTGACGAACAAGCCCCCTGGGCCGTCGTCCATGGTTCCGATCACGCCAATGTTTGCAAAGAGGGCACCGGTGCCTCCGTCGCCCCACACACCAACGCCCCCGTAGCCGCCCCTGAGAATGTCGAAAGCGCTGCTGAGGCTTGTACCGTCAAAACCGAAGACCCCCATGCCGTCAAACTGGTTGCTGGAAGCGCCTTGAACACCCATGGTGAATCCGCCAGTCTCTGAGGTGTTGGTATTGCCGTCCAGACCCAGCACGCCGGTGGACCCTGCGACGGTGCTGACGGAACTGCCTGTAACTCCATACACGCGGTTGTTTCCGCCGGTCGCGGTCGCCGAGCCCACAATCGCGCTGCCGCCGTCGAGGGACGTGCTGCCGGTGATCGCGTTGACGTTCGCCGTCGTCGTAGAAAATGTGCCGGTGCCGGTGATGCTTGTTGCGTTGAAACTTCCCGTCGCATCGCGCTTGACGATGGCATTGGCCGTGTCGGCGTTGGTCGGAGCCACATTCCACCCCAACTTCAAAGTGCCCGCCGACGTGATCGGTGAGCCGTTCACAATGAAATCACTGGTTGGAGCGGTCAATCCCACGCTGGTTACGGTGCCCGTTCCCGTGCCCGCACTGCTACAGGCCCACGCGTTGCCGTTCCATTTCAATATTTGATTCGCGCTGCACGTATTCGTCAGGGTTAGCGCGAGGTTACCGGAGCTGCCTCCTCCGCTCAATCCACTGCCGCTGGCCGTACTCACGCCGGTGATCGTGCCGGTTCCGGGAAATGTCTGCCCAGCTGCGAACGTGAACAGGCCGGCGTTGCTGATCTTCAGCCCGGTCTCTGCGGGTTTGGCAGAGCCCAAACCGAAAAGCAGATTCAATGTCGCCGAAGGATTTGCGGTGTCGTTTCCTGCGGGCTCAGCTTGCCACTGAAAAGTCTGATTCACGGATTTCGCCGCGCCGCTGCTGAAAGAAGACGCCACCTGATCAAGTGGTTGAGAATTGAATCCCGACGTCGCGGTTGCGGTTCCCAGGCTGGGCAGCTGTAAGATTCCGCGAACGAGTTCGGTTCCCTTTATATCGAGCGTGGCGCCAGGCGTCGTAGTGTTGACGCCGATTCGGACGCTCGCTCCCGACCCCGCCTGGAACAATGCCGAATTGCCCAGATCGCCAGTGCTATCGGTCCACAAAGGAACGAAGTCTGCCGTGCCGCTTCCACCGAGTGGAGGGAGCCTTGAATTGGTTGAGGCCCCCCTTGCACTCGCCCCCGGAGCAGAGGATGACGGCGAAGCGGCCGATGCTGCAAGAGCAAAAGCGCTTGCAGGCAGTCCGTTGAGCGTCATCGCGTCTCCCGCTTGCATCGAGTACGGAACACTCACAAGCGCCACGCGCGGCTGCTCCGTTTCGCCATTGAATGTGATCCCCAACCAGCGAGCTTGCCCCGCCGAAAACAAGTCGCCAGGCAATCCCGTCGAGGCTGTGCTCCCCAGCATCACGGTGAAACTCCCGCTGGCAGAAGCGTTCACATTCTGCGTTTCGATCCAAAGGGGCGAGCCGCCTTCCTGGTTGGCGTAAATTGCGAAGGTTGCGCCGATTACGCCGCTCACCGGCTCGCCCAGTGTGTCTCTTGCGACACTACTGTAGTTCACGATCCGTGGCACGCTGAACGTTGGAGACTGTGCCCAGGCTGCATTCAAGCATTGCAGCAGGGCAAATGAGATGGTTAACAGTGATGCGCTTCGACAGAACGGCGAGTTCATAGTGATCTCCAAATCTCTATCAAGTAAGGTGAGAGATAGCGACGGGCCCTAACGAGCGTGATTGCCCGCTGCGGGCGTTGCTACGACACTGGCGACTGGCACGTTATGCCGTACTGGCGACACCGCGCGCGGTGCGATGGGCATTGGTACGGCCGGGGCATTCTTGTTGGCCTCGCGCGGTCGAATCGGATTGAGAGCATGCACTTTCGCGTTCACGGAGCGATGTGCCAGATCCAAAGAATGAGCGCGAACCTGTGTCGCGTCCGTCAGGCGCAGGCTCTCATACCCTCTGCGCCGCGCTACGATCCGGTAGTCGAA
Organism: Candidatus Sulfotelmatobacter sp.; assembly: GCA_030151135.1. Next base: position 2,762 of record JASLEQ010000548.1, read on the forward strand.
CGCCACATTCGACTGTCCACCGCCCAGTTCGCGGATCACAAAGCCAGTAGCGGTTTTCTGCGCGACGTACAACCCCTTGCAATCTCCGTTCGGCACCGGAAAGACGCGATAGTCGCTGGATGTGATCGTCTGCGCAAATACCGGATCCAGCGCGATCTCGGCCGAACCGTTGACAATTTGACCGGAACCAAAATCTTCAAACCAGTTTTCAGGCGATTGGACGGCATACAGGTGCACCCACCGTTCGCTATCTACCGGAACCATGACAGACTCGGCTCCGAAGCAATGAAGACCAGCTCCGCCGCCGTTTGCCGATCCCGTCAGCACAGCACATGAATTTCCCGCTGCATCACCCGCGATGAAAGGCTCCGCACCTATCGTGTTCGTGGCTGTAAAGATGGCCGTGTCATCCGGACTAGTTCCAACAATCGCCTCTCCTAATTGGGATGTTCCATAGACAGCTATATTGAGACCATAATTCGACGAAACGTCGTTGCCCCAAACCCCGAACTGCGTGCTGGGCGACTTTTGATTGTTTGTGCTTCCGTAAACTCCAGATCCGGACGTAGACTCCCCGGCCACTGCTGTGCCGCCGGAACTCTGACCAAAAACTCCGGTGCCGCCAACCGTGGAAATGCCATAAACAGCGGTTCCGTTGTCCGAAGTGCCAAGAACACCGATCTCGTTTAGTGAGTCGCCGACGACACCGACGGCAAACTGTCCGGCGTAGGAGTTGAAGGTGTTGCTATGCACTGGACCGCTGCCAACCACGCCCATGCCGTCGGGTGCAAAACTGAAACCGACAACGCCCGGAGCCAGCGCGGCCCCAGCACTCGTATTCTGATTCTCACCGATGATCGTTGCCCAGCTTGGACTGTTGTTGAAGCCCACGATGCCATTGACTCCGTCCGCGGTGCCGACAATGGCTGCCGTACCTCCCGATCCTGCGTCTCCCCAGACCCCGGCCGCGACGGGCGTTGCTGTTCCCATCGAGCTTTGTGGATTACTGTCTTGCCCAAATACTCCAGATCCGCTGGGCCCGAAGATGAAACCCTCAACGCCAAATACACTCAGATTCGCTAATGACAATTCCTGACCGAGCACCGCGGCCTGTCCACGATAGTTGTTGTACGAGGTGCCCACGATTCCAAACGCTGATCCACCAATAGCGTTTTGCGTGACATTCAGCGTCGAACTCCCACTGTTGCTGCTGAAACTGCCCGAGCCGCCTTGCACCGCCCCTGTCGCGGTCAAATTGCCGGTTACGGTTTCGTTCCCCGTAAAGCTGTTCGATGCCCCGAGCTGTGCGTATCGGGTATCCGTAGCGGCGGTGTTCAAGTTCAATGTGACGTTGCCGCTGGTGCCGCCGCCCGTTAAATCGGTGCCCGCTGTTACGCCGGTGATCGTTCCGCTGCCACTCGCGGAACATGTCCAGGCGGTCCCATTCCACTTCAAGATCTGATTCGTGCTGCAAGCGTTCGTGAGGCTCAACGCTAACGTCCCCGACGACCCACCGCCCGTCAGACCGCTACCCGCTGCCGTTGTCACGCCGGTGATCGTCCCCGTCCCTGGAAACGTTTGACCGGTAGCGAACGTGAAAATCCCTTTGTTGTTGATCTTCAGGCCGGTTTCAGTCGGGGAACTCGTCCCTGCGCCGAAGAGAAAATTCAACGTGCCCGAGGGCGATGCCGTGTTGTTACCCGCGGGCTCGGCCTGTAGTTGGAACGTCTCTGCTACCGCCGATGCCGCACTGCTGTTGAATGCAGAGGCAACGAAGTCCTCGGGTCGCGAGATCTTTCCGGCTGCCGCAGTTGCGGCGCCTGTTGCCGGAAGGTTCAATCTCGCGGCAACGTTGACGGCAGTGGTTCCCACTTGCGACAGAAGTGAGTTCTGAATGTTGGTAGGAGTACTGAAGAGAGGAATCGTACTCACCGTTCCGCCGGTAGTGGTCACATCAGATGTCGCCGGGGGCAGATTGGTGCCGGCTGATGAGGCCGCCGAGCACGTGTCCGTCGTCGTACCCGCTCGGGTTGATGCCGCGTTGTCGACTGATGGTGTGGCAAGCACAAAGGCCGAAGCGGGCAATCCGCCGAGGGTTTGGGCGTCGCCTGCTTGCAATGCATACGGCACACTGACGAGGGATATGCGCGGTTGCTCCTCCCCGCCGTTGAGCGTAATTCCCAACCAGCGGGCCTGTCCGTTAGAGAACACGTCTGCGGGCAGACCAATCGGAGTAGTTGAGCCGAGAGTGACCGTAAACTTTCCACCAGCTCCGACAAGGATGTTCTGCGTCTCCATCCACAGCGCAGAGCCGCCTTGCTGATCCGCATAGACCGCGAATGTCGCCCCGACTGTTCCGTTGAAGGCCTTACCATCGGAGTCCTTCGCGAGGCCGGAATAGTTCACTACGCGCGGCACAGTTGAATTCGCTTGCGCCTGCACACATACCGACGTTGCAGCGATGCAGATCGACAGAACCATGGTGGACAGGAAACGGTTGAGGCTGGTGTTCCTGAGATTTTTCATGACCAATCTCCTATTTGCATTCTTTGAACTTGGCCCATGCGCCCCATCTGACCTAGCGGCTGTTGCCCGGCCGCATGAATGCAGACGGCATCTCCCGCCTGCTCGCGCTACTCATTGGAATTGGACTGGCCAGAAATGCCTGACCCGAATCGCCGTAATCGGTGATGGCGAATCCGGCAACTTGACCGTTGTCGTTGATACCGGCGGGAATTGTTTGGAGCGCCCCTGGCACATTCAGTGCGGTGAAGACGCCACTCTGCCAAACGAAGCCGTAGTAGATTCCCGAGGCATCCAGATAGAAGCCGGCTATCTCGCCGTTGTTGTTGATGCCGGAGCAACCCGATTGCGCCGACCCCGGATAATCAAGTTGGGTGAAAGTTCCTCCGCTGTAAAGGAAGCCATGCGGAATGCGGTCGTCCTGATAGAAATATCCCGAGATCTGCCCCGAATTGTTTGCCGTGACCGGCACGCTGTTCGCGGCGCCGGGATAGTCCAGAGTTGAGTACTTGCCCCCTTGCAGGGTGAAGCCATGCCAATGCGTTCCGTCATAGTAATCACCGGCGATCAGATTGCTGTCGTTGATACTGGTGGCTTCGGTCTCGACGGCTCCCGGGTAATTCAAGGTTTTGAATTTTGCGCCTTGGAGGGCGTACCCGTGCCGTAGACCTGCGCTGTCGTCGTAAAATCCAACGATGATCTGCGACGCATTCATGCTGGCGGCCTCCGAATTTGCGGAGCCTGGATAGGCGATCACCTTGTAGACACCGTTAACCAGCGAAAATCCGGTCGCGATGCAGCAAGAGGCGGGATAGGAGTAGAACCCGACGATACTTCCCGCGTTGTTGACAGAATTTAATCCCGACGCGGCCGCGCCAGGAAAATTGACGAAGCGAAAACTGTAGGTTTGTCCCAATGCCAACGTGCCGGCGGAGAGGCACAGAATGATAACGAGTGCCTTACCGGCAGTAGGTTTCAGCGAAAGTTTTCGCGGGTGTTTCGTGCTTAAGGTTAAGCGGAGATTCTGTTCCGGTGTCTTCATTTTCTCGCCTCGTGTTGTTTATTTCCGTAATTTCCAGAGCGATCTCATCTAGTTCGGGAGTCACAGCGGCACTCCGAGTTTCATCAGTGCACAATCTGCATGGGAACCTCAGTGGAATGACTGACCGTTGCGTCGGGTGGAACTCTATTGCTGGCGCGCAGCTCTAGATCGGCGGTTGCCATCGTGACGACGCTCAGGTAGTGCTTGCCTTTAAGCTGCTTGAAAATCAGGCTTGAGCGTGCCCGGTTTTTTCGGCGACCATCCGCGATGGTCGTGAAGGCTGTTCGGTAGACACGCCCATCGGGAGTCTTAAGCACGACGACGCCGGTGGTATCCAAGGCCTGCGGTTGTCCAAGCAAGACCTCGACAGTGTAGGTAGCGGCCGGTAACGTTTCTCTACCAACTACAAACTGGAAGGGAACATTGGCGCGAAAGATCAAAACTCGCGCGGCACCCTCGAAGGGCAGAACAATAAGGACGAGCAGGGCCGCAGCAGCCTGCGCAATTCTTGGGGACGTTTTTTGTTGCGCTTCCATGTCCGACAAAATCAACGAGAGTTGGCAAAGACGCAACAGGACTGTTTCAAATTCTCACCTAACCAGCTAATCGCCTCGGAACATTGCAGTTAACTTGATCTCTAATCACCCCGTGGTAGAATTGGCCGCTTTTTGATCGGAGCTGTGGCGGATGACGGGCGAACATCCGAATGGCAATGTCTATGGTTTTGGCACTTTTGCGCTCAATGTGCGCGAGGGCGTCCTGACCAAGAGGGGCGTCCGCATCCGGCTGCAAGGGCAGCCGTTTCGGATTCTGACTCTGCTGCTGGAGAGACCTGGACAACTTGTCACGCGGGAAGAGATCCAACAACTGCTGTGGTCCTCTACCACCTTTGTTGAGTTTGACGATGCTCTGAACACTGCTGTGCGCAAGCTGCGCAACGCGCTCGGCGACTCGGCAGAGAATCCTCGCTTCATTGAGACCGTCCCCCGTCGTGGGTACCGGCTCCTTGTGCCAGTCACGGTCCTATCTCAACCAGAGCTCGCTGGCTCGTCGCCGGCTACGACGCCAGCACCGCAACAGGCTCTTCCGGCGTTGCCTTCGGCCCCCGTGCCCATGGCTAGCGCTCGAGCGCGAAGCTGGATTTTCAAGCCCCTCACCTTATTAATGATGCTGGCTTTCGGCATTACGCTAGGCAGTGGTGCCTATTGGAAGTGGCGAAGACCAGCCTTCCAGGTGACCACGACGGACTCAATCGTTCTCGGAGATTTCGTCAACACGACAGGCGACAACGTCTTCGATGACACTCTGAAGCAAGCGCTCCTCGTAGACCTCGAGCAATCTCCATTCTTCAACATCGTTTCAGAACGCAAGGCTTTTACGATTCTGAAGCAG
>JASLEQ010000590.1 GCA_030151135.1 Candidatus Sulfotelmatobacter sp.
GGTCTGCCTCGCGTGGTCGAACTGTTCGAAGCGCGCAAGCCGCACGAAACCGCAATCATCAGCGAGATCGATGGCGTGGTGAAGTTCGGTGAAATCGCTAAAGGTCAGCGCAAACTTTATGTGCAGGCCGACAACGGAACGGAGAAGGAATACTCAGTTCCGCGTGGCGTGCACATCAACGTGCAGGAAGGCGAGCGAGTAAAAGCAGGCGAGCCGCTTATGGACGGTCCGCTGAACCCGCACGATATTCTCGCTGTGCTGGGAGAAAAAGAACTGCAGGCGTATCTGGTAAACGAAATCCAGGAAGTTTACCGGTTGCAGGGTGTGAACATCTCCGATAAGCACATCGAAGTGATCGTGCGCCAGATGATGCGCTGGGTGAAGGTCGAGGACGTGGGCGACACCCGGTTCTTGCTCGAAGAGCAGACCGACAAGTTCGCCTTCCGCGAAGAGAACGAGCGCGTGATCGCGCAGGGCGGCAAGCCGGCGACCGGCCGTCCGCTGCTCCTCGGCATCACGAAGGCGTCTCTCTCGACTGATTCGTTCATCTCGGCGGCGTCGTTCCAGGAGACCACGCGCGTGCTCACCGAAGCCAGCATCAACGGCAAGGTCGATCACCTGCGCGGGCTGAAAGAGAACGTCATCGTCGGACGCCTCATCCCTGCCGGAACCGGCATGGAGTACTACCGCAACGTCCGCCTCTCGCCAGAAATGGAAGAGGCTGCCGCCAAGGTACAAGCGGAAGTCTCGGCTGCTTATGAAGAGGCCGAGCGCGCCCTGGAGATGATGCGTCACGAGGGTGAGAACGAAGAACTCGGAGCGGAAATCCCCGCGGCTGAGTAAAGTAAACGACTTAAGGGTTCGGGGCGCAAATTTAGGGGCTCCGGACCCTTTCTCGCATCCATTGAAATTCATCAAAGACTGATGCACGCTAGCCCCCAGCGATTGCGTATTGAGGAACCTGCCCCAATTCCTTCTTTGCGGACGGTACCTGCCGGCCCTAAGCTAAAGCTGCGTATGCTGCGATTGGCGCGCCTTCTGCGAACTTCGTTTTGGCGGGCTTTTGTCCATGACGCTTTCGCAATCGCGAAAGCGTCAGCATACTCTTCCATCCTGACGTTCTTTCCCGTCTTATTTATTGTCGGCGCGGGGCTGGCAAGTTGGCGCAAGGGCGGACCTTATCTTCGCGAGATTTCCTATGCGCTTGGAAGCATTCTTCCGGCGGGCACTAACACAGCGCTGAATTACCTGAGAGCGTCTGGCAAGCATCCTACCGGATTCCTGCTCACCACTGCGGTCGTTACGCTATGGACGGCTTCCGGCGTGATGATCTCCTGGATGGAAGGCTTTCGACGCTGCTATGAACTTCCGAAGACGTGGGGACTTGTAAAGGAGCGCATGATAGCGTTCCTGCTGGTGATCTTTGCGCTCACCCCAATGACGTTTGCGACTCTGCTCGTAGCGGTAGGTAGCAAGTTTGAAACTCGCCTGCTCAGTTACATGGACCCCGACTTCAGCGCCTATCTACTCTTGTTGTGGGGCGTGATCCGATGGGTGATCGCCACGCTGACGAGTATCTCCGTTATCGCGCTGATCTATCACCACGCTGTTCCCCGGACCCAGCCATGGCACAGCGTGCTGCCAGGATCGATTCTCGCCACCATCACCTGGTTTACCGTAACCGTAGGGTTTCGAGCCTACCTGCAGCACTTTGGGGATTTTACGACCATTTACGGATCTCTGGGAGCAACCATGGCGCTGCTTGTTTGGATGTACCTGATCTCGCTCATGGTGCTGGTCGGCGCCGAGTTTAATGCGCTACTATTTCCGCGGGCCATGCTGGGGAAGGAACTCACCGCGATTAATGCGACAAAGCCATAGGGGACTGGAAGGCGAGTTTCAAGACGGGTTGTTCCGGGCGTGCAACGGGGTCTCGAAGCGAACTCATTGAAAGCATCGCTACGATCGATAAGTACCGGCGTTTGTTCGCATTGCTCGTTCGGGATGTTATTGCAGGATCAACCCAACACCTGAGGGATCATTGAAATTAAGCGCCAATACGCCTGGGGATACCTCTACTCCGAAAAATGCGTCCCGCCGCGCCAAAATCATCTGCACAATTGGCCCTTCTTGCGGGACCGAATCCGCTATGCGCGACTTGCTTCGGCTGGGTATGGACATTGCCCGCCTGAACTTCTCTCACGGCACCCACGAAGACCATGCCCACAATATCCAGCGCCTTCGCCGCGCCGCACAGCGCGAACGCCGCACGATATGCATCCTGCAGGACCTGCAAGGCCCCAAAATCCGCACTGGGCTGCTAGAGCAGCGTAAACCGGTTTTCCTGAAGCCCGGTTCCGTTGTGACCATCACACCCGATGAGGCGCCCGGCAATGCTACTCGAATCTCGACCACGTTCCCTGATCTTGCCCGCGAACTCGGTCCCGGCGCGCGCATCCTGCTGAGCGACGGTCTCATCGAGCTTCGCGTTCGATCGGTCCGTGGCAAAGACGTGCTCTGCGATGTAATCAACGGGGGCATGCTGGGCGAGCACAAAGGCATCAACCTCCCAGGAGTTGCTCTTTCGATCCCAGCTTTGACTGACAAAGACCGCCGTGACCTGGAATTCGGACTAGGCCATGGGGTCGACGCCATTGCCCAATCGTTCGTCCGCACAGCCGCCGACGTTCGCGAAGCCAAGAAGATTATCGCCTCACACCGCGGCGATGTGCCGGTCATAGCCAAGCTGGAAAAGCCGCAGGCTATCGATCATCTGGAAGAAATCCTCGAAGTCGCTGATGGCATTATGGTCGCCCGCGGAGACCTCGGCGTCGAGGTTGCTCCTGAAAAGGTTCCCGTCATCCAGAAGCATGTGATCCGCCGCGCCGCTGCCTGGCGTAAGCCGGTGATCACTGCGACCCAGATGCTCGAATCGATGATCGAAAATCCACGTCCAACGCGTGCCGAAGCCAGCGACGTTGCCAACGCCGTTTTCGACGGCACGGACGCGGTGATGCTTTCGGCCGAAACTGCCAGCGGCAAATATCCGAACGAGTCGGTTGAGATCATGGCGCGCATCGTTGTGGAGGCAGAGAGCAATATGGGAGACCTCGGGCAGGCACGCCGCCGCCGCGAGCATCGTGGACTTTCCGTCGCTGAAACCATCTGCGAGGCGATCGCCCATGCCGCCGAAGATCTACCTATGGGAGCCATCGCAATCTTCACTGAGACTGGCAACACGGCACGCATGATATCCAAATACCGGCCGAAAGTTCCCATCTATGCCTTTACTCATATCGAGCCGGTGGTGCACCGCCTCAACCTTTATTGGGGGGTGCATCCCGTGCGTTGCCGCCAGCCGCGCTCCGTTGAGCAGATGGTACAGACCGCCGAAGAGGTGCTGGTCAGCGAGCGCGTGCTAAAACCGAAGGATGTCCTCGGCGTCGTCGCCGGCACACGCCAGTCATCGGGATCGACGAACCTGATGCGGCTGCACGTGGTGACCGAGCAGGAAGCGGATCGAATCGTGCATCCCCATGAAAAGGCGTCCCCGCGTCGTCCCGAGCCGACCCACATTTCAGGGGACGCGAAGAATTCGGCGCGTGCGGCTGCAGCACCTGGCCGGACGAAAAGAACTAAATAGTCGGATCCCCTTTCTTTCCAATTTCCCGACAGATGGGAATTCGCGCAGGCTATAATTTGCGCTTATGGCACAAGAGATTCTCTCGGTCGCCATTTGGGAACCTGTCCCCGGGCACGAATCCGCGGCGCTTGATACATTTCGCGAACTCACCGCCATTGTCACCAGGAAGGGCTACGCGCGCGATCAACTTTACTGGGACCGCGACGATCACTATGTCTTTTTGCGCTACTGGAAGTCGGAAGACACGCGTCGGCAGGCACAAGAAGATCCTGAGATGCTGCGCTGCTGGGCAAGGCTTGGCAATGAAATTCAGATTGTGAAGGTGTACGAAACTCTTTCCGACGTTCCGGCTGAGAAAGCAAAGTAGACCATCCCCACCATTATTGTTGCGCATGTGGAAGCGATTGTTGACGAACTGCTGCGCTAAATGCCAGCGTTCGATAGAACGAAGTTGATGTCAGGATACCTTTGTTCGACACTACCATTCGCGAATTTGCTGACCGCTCTGCGGAGCCTCATGTCGTTGGATTCCTGCACCTGCCGGGAACTTCTAATGACGATGGGTTGATTCTCACTCATGGCGCTGGCGGTAATGCCCAGGCCCCGCTGCTGCACGCGCTAGCGGACAATTTTGCTGGAGCGGGTTACACGGTTCTGCGCTGTAATCTCCCATTTCGCCAACTAAGACCGTTCGGACCACCCGCGCCGGGAGATGCCACCCGCGACCGTGCTGGCCTGCGAAATGCCGTGGCAGCGTTGAGAAATGCGGGTTCCCTGAGGCTGTTTCTTGGGGGACATTCGTATGGTGGACGGCAATCCAGCATGCTTTGTGCCGAAGAGACCGAGTTGGTTTCAGGCCTGTTACTACTGTCGTACCCGCTCCATCCGCCGCGCCGGCCTGGGCAGCAACGCACCCAACATTTACCGGACCTCAGAACTCCCACGCTTTTCGTTCACGGCACACGGGATCCCTTCGGGACGATCGAAGAGCTCAAAGGCGCCATAAAAATGATCCCGGCGAAGACGGGCTTGCTGACAATTGAAGGAGCAGGCCACGACCTGGGATTTAAAGGAAAAGCAAAGAAGGAAAGCTTGCCCGATCAGATCCTATCGGAGTTTACAAACTTCACAGCGTACTGATGTGAGGTGCAACCAGTCTCTCGCGATCCCCTAGATATTGGCATCCGCGTATTTCGCTACCTTCCGTGGAGGATGCTTTGGCGAGCGATGCGGTGACGGTGGGCCTAATTTACCCAGCCGGACTTTCCGCCGCCGTTCCCTTTGCGTGGATCGTCATCGGGAGGGATATAGTTTCCGTGCTCGTCGAAGTGCACATCTCGATCGTGTTGCCTCATATAGACTTCAAACTTCTTTGCCGCGCGTCGCCGCTTCCATCGATAGTAGGAATTCCGCATTCCGTAATAACGTTCGGAAAAGTTTGCGTCGACTAGCGCCGCTTTCGGCCCGCGACGAACGTAGAGCCAGCCAAAAAGCAATCCCCCAAGGTGAGCAACGTACGCGACATTGCCCCCACCCCCAATCGCCAGGGCAAGCGTGGCGACGATGAGGATACCCACAAAGTACTTCGCTTTGATCGAGATAGGGAAGGGAATCATCATGATCTCGTTCTCAGCAAAAAGAATCCCGAATGCAATGAGAATGGCAAAAATTCCGCCAGACGCACCAACCGTGGCTCTTCCCGGATCGCCCAGAATGTGCCCGAATGCCAGCGCGATCGTGGTGATCGCTGCGCCGATCACGCCAATAAAATACAACTCGAAAAACCGCCGCGTGCCCCATGCGTTTTCGAATGCGGAGCCGAACATCCACAGACCGATCATGTTCCAGAACCAGTGCCCAAAGCCGCTGTGAATGAAACTGTATGTGACTAGCTGCCAGATATAGCCGTGACGAACGACGTCAAACGGTATCAGGGCGCAATAATAGGTCAGCTCCGAGCCGAACTGTATTCGGGCCATGGACATGAGGCCCATTAAAAGGAACACCGCCGTATTGATGCCGATAAGCCACGTCACCCCAGTGGTGAAGGGAGGGAGGCTCAACGTCATGGGTTCGCCCGTTCTGCGCACAAGTTCCTCGGTCTAATGATTCTACTCGGTTCTGCTGGGCCGCCCCGTTTTCCCTCTTCGCAGATGGGGCATCTCGAAGATGTGAAGCCTTTTACCGTTCAGGAGTAGGCACCACCGCCAGGCTACGGTGCCCCGAGGCATCCAGAGCCCGAACGGCAAAGATCACGTTATCTTTAGACATCTTCAGGGTCGTCCGTGTCACATTGCCGATGTTCTCTATGTGCTCCCAGTCGGGGCTAGTCGTAGCACGCCACAGGACTTCGTACCCCTGCGCGCCCGGAGCGGCGTCCCAAGTTAAAGTCGTGTCGTTCTCCAAGTCCTTCGTCAAGATCCGCACGTTCCCTGGCGCACCGGGTGCTGCGGCCAGCGAAGCCAGTGTCGCGGCATTCAGGCTCGCCACGTGCGCCACATAATTGTAATCGACAAACTTTGTGAGATCTCCGTACTCGACGCCGCCTTCCGTACGTACGTTTTGATGCTGATGATGAAAGTCTTCCCGGAATTCGGTGAGCCGTATCGCCGCGAATCCCTGTTGGTTGAACGAGTAATGATCTCCGCCACGCAGGTATCGATCGAGACGGAAAACCAGCATTGGCGTGACCCCAGCATTATAGGTACGGCTGGTTTCGGCGATATACCGTGCCAATTCGCGGGATGCCGAATCACTCTCTCCTCCAAGTCCCCGGATTCGTCGGATATCCTGCTCGTTCGCTGCCACCGGTATCCCCTCGGAAAACACCCGAATCACCGCATGATCCTGCTCCGGGCTTTTATCGCCGCCTACAATGTCATCATTCAAAACGGCTTCAATTTGCCATCCCGCGTCCTTGGCCATTTTTGCGAAATGCTTGCTGCCATTGAGTCCCTGCTCTTCTCCCGCGACGGTCAAGAAAACGACGGTACCCGGAAATTTGAGCTTGCTCAGGACGCGTGCGCATTCCAGACTGACAACGGTGCCGCTCGCGTCGTCATTGGCTCCTGGCGCGTCCCCGTTCACGTCGAGCGTGTCGCTGTTTCGTGAGTCGTAATGCCCGGTCACCAGGACAATGCGCTTTGCCTGCATCGGATCCGTGCCCTTCAACACTGCGTAAACATTGGTAATTTCCGTCGGTTTCGGAATCCGTTCCATCGGCTGTTCGGTGAAGCTATCCGTCTTTACTTCCATGCAGCCGCCACAATCCCTGGAATACTGTTCGAACTGCGCTTTGATCCATTCTCGGGCCGCCCCAATTCCATGCCCGGCGCTAACGGACTGTGCATCCTGCGCTGAAAGTGTCAATCGAGTACCAAAACTCACCAGCTTTTCGATATCGCTCTGAATTCGTTGTGCCGAAACCTGCTGCAAAGCCGCGGCAATCTTAGGATCGGCCTCCGAGGCTGGGGCGGCTGGACTCGCGCCTTGTTGCGCAACCAGAACGGTGGCAACAAACAATATGAGTATCAAAAGCGCCGTTTTCGGATTTTTCAGTCGGATTCGCATGCGTCTTCCTATAAGGGAAAGGCAGTAGGCTGAACGACGAAAATTGCGGTTGAAGTCCCTGCCACTTGACCAACCGCCAGAGAGAATCTAAATATTAACAGGAGGCTCTAATAGGCAAGGGAGGCTGTTTATGGTGCTTTGTCCGGAATGCGAGAACAACTTGGACATTGACGAAGAAGAAGTCGACGAGGGTGAAGTCATCTCCTGCCCCGAATGTGGCACCGACTTTGAAGTCGTCACGACAACTCCGCTCGAATTGAAAGCGGTGGAAGAAGGTTACGAAGAAGAAGACGAAGACGAGGAAGAGGAATCTGAAGACGGTGACTACTCCTGATCGCCGAATGAGCCAGCCTGCCTGCAAGCTGTTTCTCTACGGATATTTCATTGCTCTGTTGCTCTTGCCCATATTCAGTATTTCCGCGCCTTCGCTTCTGGCACAGAACTCGTCGGAAAAGCCATATGCCGTGATCGTTGGAACTGTTTGGGGCCCTGACGACCGTCCCGTTTATGGAGTGACGGTCAAGATCCGTAAGGCTAGTGACAAGCCTAACAAAGTTCGATGGCAGGTTTACTCGGATCACCACGGCGAATTCGAGCAGCGCCTGCCCGCTCGAGAAGCCGATTATGTAGTGTGGGCCGATCTCAAAGGCTACAAGGCAGAAGACGGCAAGCCTGTCCACCTCGTCAAAGAGGTCCCTGTCCATATCTTTCGCGACGAGCGCCAAGACATCGGCCTGCACCTGGAACACTAGTCGGCTTATGCGAAACTCGAGAGGAAAGGGACCGATTCTACGACATCATCTACGAAATCTGCTGATCACATAGAGCACGAGGGATAAAACTACGCTGACCAGAATGGATGTCGCGAGCGGAAAGTAAAAGGTCGTTTTCCTGCCACGGTACAGGATGTCACCGGGAAGGCGCCCGATCGGAATGTTCGCGCGGCCCAATAACATTGCGATGACACCCGCGGCGACCAGCGCAAGCCCTATAAAAATCAGCATCTTGCCGAAGTCAGTCATGGTTGTGAATGGTCCAAAAGCCGCGCCAGTTGCCTCTTTCCGAACCGCCGGAAATGTGGCAGAATAGTGGCGCTGTAGTTCCCCTCATTCTCCTCCATCGTTTCCGAAAAACCTCAGGTACTCGCAGGAGGGTCCGCGATGTTAGTGCTGTCAGCTGTCTCCCCAGGTGTCAGACTTCGCTTCTGCGCAATCACTCTGATCATAACCTTCTGTCCTTTCGCTCACTTCTCGGCAGCTCAGGACGTCCTGACCTATCACAATAATATTGCGAGAACCGGGCTTGACTCCACAGAGAGACAACTTACTCTGACGAACGTAAACTCCTCGACGTTCGGTCTTTTATTCGTGTTACCGGCCGATGGACTGGTAGACGCTCAACCGTTGTACGTGTCAGCGGTGAACGTGAACGGCGCTACCCACAATGTGGCGATCGTGGCCACGGAACATGACAGCGTATACGGATATGAGGCCGATACCGGCACGGCACTATGGCACATCAGCACCTTGGGCAGCGGGGAGACAACTTCGGATAATCGCGGCTGTTCCCAAGTGTCGCCGGAAATCGGTATCACATCCACCCCGGTCGTTTATCGTCCTAAGTCCGGAAATCCGATTGTTTATGTTGTCGCGATGTCAAAGGACAGTTCTGGAGATTATCACCAACGGCTGCACGCGCTGGACGTGACTAGCGGGGCGGAGTTGAATGGCGGGCCCGTTGAGATCAGCGGTAAATACCCAGGAACCGGCGACAACAGCGTGAATGGATACGTCATTTTCGACCCGGCGCAGTACAAAGAGCGATCTGGGTTATTGCTGCTCGGGAACACGGTATTTCTGACCTGGGCTTCCCATTGTGACTTTCGGCCTTACACCGGCTGGATCATGGGCTATAACGTCTCGACCCTTCAGCAAAACACGATTCTGAACCTTACGCCCAACGGTAACGAAGGCGCGGTCTGGGGTTCGGGCGCGGGCATGGCTGCGGATACCTCCGGAAACATTTTTTTGCTGGACGCAAACGGAGTGTTTGATACGACCTTGAACGGATCGGGCTTCCCCAATGAAGGAGACTACGGCAACGCGTTTTTGAAAATCACAGCTAGCGGAGGGCTTAAAGTCGCCGATTACTTCGAGATGTATAACGGAGTCAGCGAAAGTGACAATGACTATGATCTGGGCTCCGGCGGGACGTTGCTGACAAATCAGAGGGATTCGAATGGAAAGCTCTGGCAGCTTGCTGTAGGAGCGGGCAAAGATTCAAATCTTTACGTTGTCGACCGCACCAACCTGGGGAAGTTTAACGCCAAGGGTAACAATATTTACCAGGAGCTCTCGGGGGTGCTGCCCGGCGGAATCTGGTCGATGCCGGCTGCGGGCGGAAGCAATGTCTATTACGGACCCGTAAATGGACCGATCCTCGAATTTCAGTTCAGGAATGCCAAGCTACTGAGTTCGCCGGTCGCGCAAACTTCTGTGTCATTTCCGTTTCCCGGTGCGACCCCAAGCATTTCATCCAATGGTCTGCAAAATGCGATTGTTTGGGCGGCGGCGAATGTTAAACCCGCAGTCCTGTACGCGTTCAACGCGCAATCGCTGCAGATGATTTACAACTCAAACCAGGCATCCGGCGGTCGTGACCATTTCGGAAACGGCAACAAATTCATCACTCCCACGATTGCGAACGGTAAGGTCTACGTTGGGTCGCAGACGGGCGTGGGGGTTTTCGGGCTCTTGTCGGAAAAATAGTTAATAAGGCCATGTACGCCGATCCGGGCTTTCGGTTGCTTTGTATTGAAAAGTACTTGACAATGCCTAGATTCCAACTGTAAGCTCGTTGCCGTGCCCGATTTTGTTCCTCATCGATTGCGCAGGTTTCATAGATCGTCAAGGCCTCCCTTGGCGCATGGCATCGCTCCGAATGTGGCTGAAGATCTGCGCTATATACGTGACACCATGGAGCGTTCCGCTGCCTTCACCGCGGTTTCGGGCTGGGGACAAGTCTTGAGCGGGGCCACCGCGCTGGTGGCGGCATGGATTGCGGCGAGACAGGCCGGGCCCTTTAGCTGGCTGAGAGTCTGGCTGGGAGAAGGATTGTTGGCCGCCGCGATAGGGCTGCTGGCCTGCACTTGGAAAGCAAATCGCCGCGGGCTCCCATTATTCTCTGGGCCGGCACGAAAGGTGGCATTGGGGCTCGCACCTCCACTGGTCGCCGGTGCATTCCTGACGTTTTCGCTTTTTCGAGCGGGCGCTGATAGAGTTCTGCCCGCGATGTGGCTCTTATTGTATGGAGCGGGAATCATGGCAGCAGGTGCATTCTCAGTCTCGATCGTTCCCGTGATGGGACTGTGTTTTATGCTCCTCGGAGGCTTGGCCGTGCTCGGTCCGGCAGACTGGGGCAATCTGTTCTTGGGGACTGGTTTCGGCGGACTGCACATCATTTTCGGATTTCTGATCGCAAGGAGGCATGGTGGGTAGAGCAGTCCCATCCCATCGCAAGCAGGGCAGGGCTGCGGGCCATCGTGTATCAGAGCACCGATCCCATGATCATTCTCGAGAGGACTCTCTGGCGCGTGCACCCGAATTGCCAGAGTTAGATCGCTTGATTCACGAACGCATCCGCTTGGGCATCGTAAGCGCACTCGCCACCAACGACTCTCTAAGTTTCAATGACTTGAAACGCGTGCTGAAGACTACTGACGGCAATCTCAGCGTGCATGCGCGCAAGCTGGAAGAAGCTGACTACATTTCATGCGTGAAATTCTTCGAGGGTCGGATGCCGCGCACGGAGTACCGGCTGACCGCCAAGGGGCGGGCTGCGTTGGCCGAGTATCTGGACCAGATGGAGCAGTGGATCCGGCTGACACGGGAGGCATAGCGCCTTTTTTTGTGCCGATCAACTTTGCGGTGCAAAGCGGGCCAATGCTGGTGAACCATCCGATTGGTCACCTTCCTTTTGACGGAGTCGATCATGAGTGAATCTAATTCAAATGACCGCTCACACGGTGTGAATCTAAAAGCCTCGGCGCGGTTCTGGGAACCGCGGCGCATCTGGTACAACGCGGTGCTGCTGCTGATTGTGCTGGCATGGGTGGTATGGACATGGCCGCATTTCCGTCCCGCGATGAACTGGGTCGCGTTCGGCAAGATGAGCGTGCTTGCGGCGCTCGCCAACCTTTGCTATTGCGGCGGCTACGTGGCAGAAGGGTTCATTCAGCCGCTCCTGCCGCAGGCATTCTGGGGGAGAGCGCGCTGGACAGTTTGGATTGCTGGCACGCTGCTCGCGATCCTGCTATCTAATTATTGGATCGCTGACGAGATTTACCCTGATGTGCAGCAAAATGCAGCCAACGTTGTGATCGGAGCAGACGAGACCGGGAACGCGTCGATTGCCAGCAACATGAACTTTCCGGCTCCCTTGGCTGTGATTAGCTTTCTGGGTGCATCTTTGGGGTTGATTTTCGCACTCGCGGCTGCTCTGATTTTCTGGTTCGCGCGGAAACGCAGGTATGCACGCTATGCCTTGATGACGATCGTCCTGGGAGGCATTTCGTATTTCTCTTTACTGTTTGCGTTTTCCGCTCTGAGCCGCTCGGTCGCACTTCAGCGTGGGCAGGAAAAGTATTTCTGCGAGATCGATTGCCATCTGGCATATTCCATCGTGGACGTCACCTCGAAATCGGACGCACAAGGGAGCGACTACCAGGTCACGCTGCGTACGCGCTTTGACCAGAGGTCCATTTCTCGACAACGGCCACAAGATGCGCCGCTGGCACCCTCTCTGCGAGACGTTCGGCTGATTGATAGTACAGGACACGAGTACACTGCCGTCACCATTTCGGGAATGTCCCTGACGACCCCGCTGACACCCGCGGAATCGTACGCAACTCAACTCCAGTTTCGCGTACCAAAAAATGCTTCTGGATTACGACTGCTGGTTAACACGGTTCCCGCGTGGCCTGACCGGTTATTAATCGGGGATGAGAACAGCCTTGGACACAAAAAGACGTATTTTGCGCTGTGCCCGTTCTGACTATCTAAACTCCTAAGGCATTCTTGATTTCGGTAGCAATTGACGCGGTAAGGGCATGCATCTGTTCTTCTGATTCGGCTTCCACCATGACGCGGGCTAGAGCTTCGGTTCCGGAATAACGCACAACCACTCGTCCTCGTCCTTCCAGTTCTTTTTCGGCCGACTGTATTGCCGCCTGGATTTCCGGTATCTGCGCAAACGGGACCTTCTCCCGGACTCGCACATTCTTAATTGTTTGCGGGAAAACTTTCAGATCGCCGACAAGAGCAGCCAGAGGCTTGCCGCAACGCACAATGATGTCCATCAATCGCAGGGCGGTGAGCAGGCCGTCCCCGGTGGTAGCGCCTCCATCGCGGAAGATGATATGGCCGGATTGTTCTCCTCCCAGTGTCGCGCCGGTCTTGAGCATCTCCTCAAGAACGTACTTGTCACCCACATTCGCTCTCGACATTCGAATGCCGGAGTTCTTGAGGGCAATCTCTAATCCCATATTCGACATGGTGGTTGAAACCACCGTATCGCCTTTGAGCTTGCCGTGAGCATGCATGTCGCGGGCTGACGCGAGAAGGACGCCATCTCCATTCACCACTCGACCGTTGGCGTCGCAGAAGAGTGCACGGTCGGCGTCGCCATCGAAAGTGACTCCTAAATCAAATCTTCCTCGCGACTCGGCAACAGCGTTGCCCAGAGTTTCGGGGTGCAGGGCGCCGCACCCTTCGTTGATATTCTTGCCGTCGGGTGAGACATGAATAAATGTTGCCTGTATGCCCAGTTTATGGAAAAGCTCCGGAGCCTCGGCCGTTGCAGCACCGTTCGCACAATCGACGAGAACGCGCAACTGGCGGAGATCAGAGGAAACGCTTTGCGCCAGCGATTCGATGTAGGCCTGGCGAAGCTCGGATTCTCCTGGAAGAGAGGGACGCGGAATCTTCAAAGCTGTATCGTCGGCAGCGGCCGAATTCTGTAAAAGTGCGAAGATTTCGGTTTCGATTGCCAATTCGTGCGAGTCGGGCAGCTTGAATCCGTCGCCCGAGAAAACTTTGATGCCATTATCGGTCCACGGATTATGCGAGGCCGAGATCACGATGCCGGCAGACAACTTGCGCGAGCGGGCTAGATAAGCAACGCCTGGGGTTGTGATGACACCGGCGCTGTGCACATCGACTCCCACCGCTGCCAGGCCCTCGGAGACTCGGTCGGCAATCCAGCGGCTGGAGTCGCGCGTATCTTGCCCGATGATAGCGGCGGCTTTCGGCGTCGCACGGACAAGGTCATGGCCAAGGGCACGTCCGATCAGATAGGTGCTCTGCTTGGTAAGGGGGAACTCTCCGGCGACGCCACGGATGCCATCTGTGCCGAACAATTGACGTTGATGAGTCATAGAAGTATCGGTGCTTGGATTCGCGATACAAGCCTCCGTCGGATTGAGATATCCCTCGCTGCGACGACCAGGGCAAGCAGAAATTTTATATGAGGCGGATTGCTCATCAATGAGCCATGGCCGCTCCGACTTTTTGCACCACGACTGTAACTCGAATGGAGGTCGCTTGTTCCACCTGTACTAAAGGGTCCGGGACGTAGACATTCGTCGTAAATACAGCTGTACCGAGCGTACCTGTGGCGTCGATCGGATCTGTGATGGCTGCATCCACCGCCTGCACGTGTTGCCGAGGACCGGAGATCGTAATGTTTGATGGATCAGCATCAATTTTGACGATCTGCTCCCCCGTGGCAAAAACGCCGGTGACCCGAGGATGCACCTCAACCTGCCTCGTCAGGCGCGTGTCAAACGAGAGATGCAATTGGCTAGGGACAATCTGCACGACATCGAGTTCACGCGGATGTCGCACTTGATGAGCGGTCAAGTCAAAGGTACGCTCACCAGTTTTTGCTCCAGCCAGGTCAATCTCGGCTTGAACTTCGTTGTTCTTGAGTTGCCGGATAATTCTTTCCGGGCCGCGTACGCGAATCTGGGTTTCTGGAACCGACTCAGAACTGATCTCCAATTGCGAGGGTACGTTTTGAAACACAACAGGCGCCCGAACCGCGACTTCTGCGGGTTGTTCATCACGGGAAATCATGAACCACATGCCGGTGGCGAGCAGCAGCGAGAGTATCTTGAGCCCGAAGTTGTGGATCACGTACCGTTTGAAGAACCCGATCATGGCTGCGACTCCGTGTCGGATTTGCGCTGGGGCGCAGACTCCATTAGCGGAGAGTCGACCGGGCTGTCCAAATCCTCATCAATCGGTTGCGCAATCGGAGTGGGCAGGGTGACTGGGGGCATGCGGCGTCGAAGTTCACTACCGAGCCGTTCACGTAATTGCTCTACAGTGAGGTCGCGCTCGATCCTGCCCCCTACGGCGATGCTTATTGCGCCAGTTTCCTCAGAGCAAATTACGGCAATCGCGTCGGTCTCCTCTGTGATTCCGATACCGGCGCGGTGGCGCGTACCGAGTTGTGTCGACAACAGAGGATTCATCGAAAGCGGAAGAAAACAAGCTGCGGCAGCAATTCGGTCTTTTTGTACGATCACCGCGCCGTCGTGAAGCGGAGCACTGGGTCGGAAGATCGTCGCAAGCAGGTCGTAAGAAAGTCGTGCGTCGAGCGGGACGCCGCTTTCAATGTGAGTCCTCAATCCGATTTCGCGCTCAATGACGATCAGAGCTCCAGTCTGATGCTGGGAGAAAAGGTTTGCGGCAAGCACGATATCGTCATAGGAATCGCTCTCGGATGTTGACGACCGCAGAAACGTGAGACGGCGTCCGAGGTCGGCCAGCACGTGCCGGATCTCCGATTGAAAAACGACGATCAAAGCGAAGACTACGTAGGGCAAAACGTGGGACACCACCCAATTCAAGGTCGTCAGTTCGCCAATACGCGCTAGATAGAACGTGACCGAGACGACAATCAGTCCAGCCAGCATCGGCGCGGCCCTGGTACCGCGGATCATTACAAGGACTTGGTAGATCAATAGCGCGACAAGCAGAATGTCGAGCGCGATCCACAGACCCTGTTGCCACGATGTGATCACTGGTATCAAGGACTTTGGGCTCCTGAATCAGGAATTCCATTGTAATTCAGGGGCAGAGCTGGATCTGTATGCAGACGTTTCTGCCACAGGAGGCCTTATCTAGTGGCTTTTTTGGTCACGGAAGCATCGATCTCACCGTGCGCCAGCCTTGCGCGAATATTATCCCCTACGTCTACTGTTGATGGGTCTTTCAGCAGTTTTCCACCGGCATCGAAGACCAACGCATATCCCCGGTCAAGGATAGCGAGGGGGGACAGAGACTCTAGAGCCGTCCGCATGCGCTCGGCTCGGACCCGGTGTTGCAACAAAACGTGTCGCGTCACGGCCGTCAGCGCGGTCGTCCAGCTATCAAGTTCCTTGCCCATTCCAGATAGGACGAGCCGCAGATCGTAGTGTCGCACCGCGGCAGAGATCGTTTCCCAGCGTCGCCTGGACCTTTCGATTTGACCCCGGGCCGCAAGTTCCATTCGATGATGTATATCGTCAAGCCTTTGTTGGCGCTGCCGGATGACCTCCATGATGCGGACGAAGGCGCCGTGCTGCGCAAGTTCCGTGAGCCGCTGACGACCCATCAGCAGCCGATAACGCATGGCACGGCTGAGCCGCTCCTGCAGCGCGGACGACTGTTCTTCAATTTCCTGGCGCGATCGGATCACAAGTTCCGCCGCCGCAGAGGGCGTTGGCGCGCGGAGATCGGCCACAAAATCGGTGATTGTGAAGTCTGTCTCGTGGCCTACGGCGGAAATCACCGGAATTGCAGAAGCCGCGATGGTTCTGGCCAATCCCTCGTTGTTGAACGATGCCAGGTCTTCGGCAGAACCTCCGCCTCGAGCAACGATGATGACCCCCACTTCAGCCGCTTGGTTGAAGTATCGAATTCCAGCAGCCACTTCAGATGCCGCTGCGTCTCCCTGGACTTGGGCGGGGAAAATCAGAACATTCGCGGAAAAATGCCGTCGC
>JASLEQ010000589.1 GCA_030151135.1 Candidatus Sulfotelmatobacter sp.
TCCAGTTCAGCCCGTTCGCCAGACGGCGCCGCACGTTCCCGCTGTAGTTGTAGTACGAAGTCGTATAAGTAATCAGCAGCGTCTGCACATTCTGCGCGTAGCTGAAATTTCCCGAGAGCTGCCAGCCCGCCAATCGGTGAAACGCATTTACGTTTCCGATGAACCCGAGCGCATTATCACCCTGCGCCGTGCTGCTATCGACGACCGCGCCCGAGAACGTGAATGTGTCCAGCAGCTTTCGCCCGTAGCCTACGTTGCCGCTGATGAATGTCCCCGTGTAATTCTGCCCGAAGTAGAACTGATCATAGTGCGTCGCTGTCACCGATCCCGAAAGATAATTCGTGAACTGGTATCCCGCGCCGCCCGTCGTCGTAAACGAATGCGCTCCCGTCCCCAGATCGATTCCCGGGACCGGCGCCCCGCTCGGAGTCAGGCTCTGCGCCAGGTAGCCGCTCAGATTACTCATGTAGTTTTCGCTGAAGTTGAAAGAAAGCCTCTGTGTGGGATGGAACCCTACTCCGGCACTCTGGATGTCGTCGATGTAGTTCGAAGAATTCGTCGACTGTCCCGCGCCCGAAAAATAATTGCTATCGGACGAGGTTCGCGTGTAGTTGGCGTAAAACTGGCCGTGGAACGGTAACTCGTGCTGCGCCCCCGCTCCAACGTTGTTGCTCGACGAGTCTTGAATCGACTCCGATTGCCCGGCCAAAAACTGCGGAAACACTGAGTCGAAGACGTCATGCGTGTAAAAAGCATTCAAACGAAATCCCACGATGCTGTAATCGGACCTGACGTTCAACAGCTTCGTGTTCGAACTCGTCTGCTGGTCTGTGCCGTAAATCGTGCCGCTGCCCTCTCCCTGCGAGTAGCCCACCGAAAGTGTGGGCAGGTTCGGCATCAGCGCGCTCCAGTTCACCGCGAAGCCCTGCCCCTTGCCGATTGTGGTGAAATTTGGCTGCCCGGTCAGTCCGAAGATTCCGCTCGAATTCCGGTCGTAGTGATACGAAACCGAACCTGGAAACCGGCTGCCCGTGAAGATGTTCGCGCTGCCCTCAACCCCGCTCGCCCCCGTCAAAGATTGATAACTGGAATTATTTCGCGACTGGTTGTAATACGGCGTCGCTTCAAATGATAGAAAATTGGGATTGTAGTAGTAGCCCGAAAGCTTCCCGTCGATCCCGCCGTTGAACCCGTGCGATGACGGAAGTTCGTCTCCATAGTCCCCGGCGTATCCGAAGCTGACCAACCCGCCCGCCTTCAACTTGGTGTTTTCCCCAATCGAGATGCCTTCGTTAGTCTGAGCAAAAGCCAGTTGCGCGATTAGCAGCACCGCTATTCCGATGATGTGTTTCGCAACAGTCATGCTCAAACCCCCGGCGGAAGACCTACCCTGGTAAGGCACAAACCGTGCCAAACCGGTAACCGCTCGTAACCGGCTAAGACATTGAAAATGAGAGGGAAAGATTCTTCACAGAATGCAAGATTCGGAGGAAAAACAAGGCCCGGTGCGGCATATCACCCGACAGCGGGGGGAAAGGCGCAACTGATTGATTCATCTATGACGACGAAGCATTTCTGGTTAGCGGCAGCACTACCGCGAAGGTCGACCCTTTACCCACGGTGCTCGCTACGTCGATGCGGCCCTGGTGGTCTTCGATAATGCGCCGCGCCAGCGATAGGCCGAGACCCGTGCCGTCGCCCTTTGTGGTGTAGAAGGGCCGGAAGATGTTGGGAAGATTTTCCGGTGGGATGCCGCGTCCGTTGTCGGCGACTTCGATGACCGCGGCGGCATTTTTCTGTGACAACGTCACCTCCACTTTTCCTTTGCGCTCGATGGCCTGCATCGCATTCAGCAGAAGGTTCAGCATCACCTGGTGAATCTGATCGCTGTCATGCTCGATCTCCGGAAGCTCCGGATCTTTGTGCAATGCGATTTCGACTCCGCGGGCCAAGGCTTGCTGCCGGGCAAGCATCACCGCGTGCTCGATGGTGACGTTGAGGTCGCTCTTGCCGACCTGCGGCGGATGGGGCCGGGCGGTCTGCAGCAGGTCCGTGACGATGTGATTGATGCGCGCAATTTCCTGGCGAACGTCTTTCACCACTTCGCGGGCCGGGCTGGTCGCCGGAAGATCACGGCTGATAATTTCGATGACCCCCGCGATTCCAGCAAGCGGATTACGAATTTCATGGGCAAGGCCAGTCGCCATCTCGCCGAGTGTCGCGAAGTGTTCGGCGCGTGACATCTGGGTGCGGTGCAGGCGTTCGATTTCTTCACGGCTCTCGCGAAGTTGTACGACCATCTGGTTGAAGTTGCGTCCGAGATCACCAATCTCGTCGTTGCGGTGCGCGAAGCTGACGCAAGCGGTAAGGTCTCCGCGACCCAGTTGAGCGATTTTCTGCTGTAGTTCAACCATGGGACGTTGCACGGTGTAGGTGAGGACGACGAGCAACGCGCCGCAAATTGCGACTGCACCTGCGCCCGCTACGAGTAAAACAATGTGGCGTTCAGGATCGCGCCACGAGAGCGTGGCGAGAAGGAAGAGCAGCATCCCGCCCAGCAGCACGCAGGCGATTGGTACCAGCGCCTTGATTTCCCAGTTGATACCGAACCAAGTGAGTTCAGGGCCTTGGGGTTCGGATGCGCCAACATCCGCCAGTTCCGGCGAGACGGGCGCGTTTGTGATGCCTCCTTGGCGGTAGCCGGTGCTGAAGACCCTGGTGCGCGGCGGTGCGGCTGCTTGTGAGTTTTCCAGCTTCGGTCTAATCCCAGGGCTCGTCATCTCATTTTGTTCCAAAGTTTCAAGCATAGGCATGTAGCCCAGGCAGCAGGTAGGTGACACCGAAAAAGGTGAACATCACGACTCCGAAGCCAAGGATTGCGAAGTAGGCGGCGCGCCGTCCCCGCCAGCCGCGCGTGATGCGCATATGGAGATAGCCGGCATAGACCAGCCATGTAATCGCCGCCCACGTTTCTTTGGGGTCCCAGTTCCAATAAGAGCCCCAGGCACGGTTGGCCCAGAAAGCGCCGGCGGCGATCATGAGGGTGAGCAGGGGGAAGGCAATGCAGATGGTTTTGTACGTGATGCGGTCGAGAGCGTCGGCATCGGGCAAATGGCTCTCAAGATCGTCACGCCGCCACAAGAGCAGCAGATAAAGCAGGTTCGCGAATATACCGCCGACCAACGCTGCCAGAATGAAAGGGCTGGCTGCGAGGCTAGTCTGATAAATCCCCTCGGCATCGAGTGAGGGATAGCGTCCATCACGAGCCCGGAAGATGAAAAATATCAAAGCTAAAGCCTGCAGAAGAATGCTGATGAAAACGGCGCGGTTGGCGATCGAGAGGAAAGCCTCATTCTTCCGGAACACTGACAGCGCATAGAGAACAAGGGGCGCCGTAACGGCGGCGGCTACGAGCAGCATCAACCAACCGAGGTCAGGAATGGTGACAAACAGGCGCACGCCCTTGGAGATGAAGACCTCACTCTTATTCTCGGCGTCCCATGCGACGACGTTGAATCCGCCCCAGCGTTCGAACCGCGACAGGACGGCCGCATAGATGGCGAAGGTAAAAATGCTGGTTGCAGCCAGGAAAATGTCGGTTTCCAGTTTGTCCTGGATCAGGAACATCATGGCCAGCGCGAAGCTTAAGGCGCAGGCGGCGTAGGCAAGCATGGCCAGTGTGACGTGCACGTGCAGCCAGGTGGATTGCAGGGCTGGAACCAGCGGGCGGACGTCACTGCGAAGGAGTTGCATCAGCACAACGCCCACAATTGCCACTGGCATGGTCACGGTTCCGATGACCTTCACGCCATAACGCTTTTCTGCGATGAGGGTGAGAGCAGCGAGGGTCCAAACGAAGCTGAGCAGCATCTCGTACAAACTGGCGAATGGGGGATGGCCAGCCTCGTACCATCGGTGCGCAACCGCCCCGGTATTGGCGACAAGGCCGGCCCAGGTGGCTAGCGACGCGAACTTGATGTACGACTCGGTCCCGGTGACGCCGAAACCGAGATACAAGGCGCCCGCGCCTGCATAGAACACCAGCGCTGCGTAAAGCAGATTGGCTTCGCTGAGAAGATTTCCGCTTTTAATTACGTTCAGAAAAGCGATGAACAGCAGGAAGGCGATGCTGAGGCCGACCATCACGACCAGAGTCATTCCGGTTGCCGGATGCTGTTCCACTTTTGCTCGCGACATTGTTGCGTTTCCTTTCTTTTGAACTCTTCGGCTTCCGACGCGGCTTGAGGCCCCGCCCTTTCAAAACAGTTACTTCCCGGCTACCGATGTTTGCGAGTGCTCGGCGGACTTTTTGTCCGCGACCACAAATTCCAGCTTAAACTCGTTGCGAATCTGATCCACAACGCGCTTGAATGTGACTTCGAAGGCGTCGCGGTTGCGATTAGCAGTCCCGCCGACCCACAGCACAGTTTGTCCTTCTTCGTTCACCACGGGCACGACCCAGAACCGTATGTGGACCACGTAGAACACGAAGGTCAATCCGATCGCCATAAGAATGACGCCGCCCCAGACCGCCCACTGCCCGGGCTCATGCGAAACTTCCAGGCCGGTGAACACTCCGGTCTTCAGATCTTTGGGCTGGAAGAGGTAAGGAGCCGATTCGTTCTCAGCAATGCCGGGAATTTCAGGGAACCAGATGTTGATGACTTTCTCGCTCTTTGCTGATGTGAGGACTAGATGGGCGGCTGGATTTACGACTTCGTTGCTCCGCTTGTAAACGTGTCCATCTTCGACGACGTAGTCGGGGATGAATTCCGCGAGCTGTATTTTGTTGTCGGCATCCAGCGCCACCGCTTGATCACTTGATAATGCAATCTCGCGCGTCTCACCCTTGCCGTCTTTCGGACTAACGCTCAGGATCAGTTTGTCGAGCGTGCCGGTCCGTCCGTAGCTGGCTTGATAGAAGCGTACGCCGTGATAGACCAGAGGATCGTTGACGACGATTTCCTTGCGGCTGACTTCCTTGCCATGGTCGACGACGGTCAGCCTGGACCAATATTTCTTAGGGCTGCCGTCAGGATAGGTTTCTTCTCCGGCCGCGTCACAGCGAATGGCGAAGGGGACAGTCTTGATCGAGCCGTTTCTCAATTCGATCTGGCTGCTCTGGTTGCCGGGCGTCAGCATCAGGAAGCCCTTCCATCCATAGAGCGCGTCGACAATGCCTCCCAGGAAAATCAGCAACAGGCTGGCATGGACAATGTAGACGGCCATCTCGGAAAGACGATGACGCTCCGTGAAAAGGGAGAAGCTGTTGGTGCGAACGATGTGTTCCGACTTCCATCCGAAGTGCTTGAATGCTTTTTCGGCGGCGGCGAGTCCTTCGGAATCGCTGAGAACGGGGATGTACGCCTGGTTTGGCAGGACCCGGCGGAAGTTATCGTCGGGGCTCTTATACGGCCGCACGAAGTAGCGCCATGCATTGGGGAAGCGCTCGACGGAAGCTGCAATGATGCTGAGGCTGACGAGGATCATCAGCGCGACGAACCAGCGCGCATGGAAAACGTCCGTCAGGCCGACCGCGTCCAGGAAGTGCAACATTTCGGGAGAATAGGCACGCTGGATGTCGTCGGGGTCCGTGATCGGACGCTGCAATATTACGGTGCCGGCCGCGGAAAAAATCACAACCAGAATAATCAGGATGACGCCGGTCTTGATGGAACTCAGAGTTTGCCAGGTTTTGCGAAACACAGAGCGATTCGACGGGGCCATTGGTTCGTCTTCCTTCGCACTCGGGAATGCACGTTCGGAGCCAACAGCAAATTTAGGCGGCAAGTCTCTGAAGGGAACGCAGTTAGATTTTTCAAGCGCGTCGTTTGTGGTGGGCTGGTTGGGCCATAACACTCATTCGGGCAAGGCTGCCCGGGAATTTCACCCAAGGTTCGTCCCCAGTGATTACAATCACACGGCCGCAAAATCAGGTCGATGGGCTGCATCCCGCTGAAGACATTGGGACGTGCGCGTTTTCACGGCCCGAGTGTGGCAGAAGGCCCATTGTTTCAGCGGCTTTGAGACCTGGAGAGCCCGGACTGCGGCCAGCGAAGTGCATTGAACCTTATGTTTCCGAATGGTTTATCGGACCCAGGCTCTCTGACGTGGGATACGGCGAGACGCTTGCAAATGCAGGGAATGGTAATGGTCCCCATGTGTTCTGACTGCGCACTTCCCGTCGAAGCAAAAGTCGTCCGGTGCAGGCTCCCCCGCCTGCTGCAGTTGATTTTTGTAATGCTGTTGATGGTTGGGCGGCCGGCGTGGGCGAAGGAACATCCGGTTCCGCTCGAAAAAAATGTAGATTCGGCGAAGTGTCTTGAGTGCCACGAGGACAAGACCAAGGGCAAGGCTGTGCACTCCGCGATCGCAACCGGGTGCCTGAGTTGCCACGAAGTTCGCGTGAACAAAGACATCACGCGGGTGAAGCTGATCACCACGACGCCGCAGGCGCTCTGCCTGACATGCCACTCCGAGAAAGACGCGTCGACCCTGAAGGGGACGGTGCATCCTCCGGCGGTGCGCGACTGCATCAAGTGCCACGATCCGCACGAGAGCGACAACAAGAACCAGTTGCTCAAGGCCACGTCGGGCGACAAGGGCGCGAATCTTTGCCTTGATTGCCACAAGCAGGGTTTGAATGTTCCAGAGAAGGGCAGCCGCCACGCCGCGCTCGACATGGGCTGCGACACCTGCCACACCACACATAAGGTGGGCGAGGTCGGACAACCGGAATTTGATTTCCATCTGACCAAGGCAGCTCCGGCGTTGTGCATCGATTGCCACGACGTGAAAGATGCGGCGCTGCAGAAGACGCACAACAACCAGCCATTCGAAAAAGCGGACTGCACGCAGTGCCACGATCCGCACCAGTCGGCGGCGCCGAAGCTGATGCGCCAGTTCCTGCATCCTCCATTTGCCGAGAAATCGTGCGATACGTGCCACGCTCCGGCGAAGGACGGAAAAGTTGTCCTGACACAAGCGAGTGCAAAAGACCTGTGCGTCACCTGCCATTCCGACAAGGCCGAGACGATTGAGAAGTCGAAGGTGCAGCATCCGGGAGCGGCGGGCGATTGCACGGATTGCCACAATCCGCATGCCAGCCGTCAACCGGGGCTACCGAAGACCAATGCAGTCGACATCTGCCTCGCGTGCCACAGCGATCAGGCCGATCAGGCGAAGAAACATTATCTGCATCAACCGGCGTTCAAGCAGGGATGCGCAACCTGCCACGAGCCGCACGGCGGAGAGAACGAGCACCTGCTGCGGGCGAAGACGACCAACGCGCTCTGCCTCGAGTGCCACGGCCCGGACTCGCAGCCGAAAAAACTCGAGGCCGATCATGTGCTGACCATTTTCGATGGCAAGGTCAGGCTGCCCGAAGATTACTTCACGAAGAACAAAGTAGTAGTGCTGCCGATCAAGTTCGGGCGCGGACACCCGGTGGATGGGCATCCAGTGGTGGATCTTGCGGATCCCACCGATGTCACCAAGGTGCGGGCCAAGATCGAGTGCCTGAGTTGCCATCAGCCCCATGCATCGGCGCAACCGGACTTGCTGGTGAAAGATCAGGCGAACAACATGCAGTTCTGCTCGAGCTGCCATAAGGATCTGACGCGGAGATAGTGAGGAGAACGATAATGACGTTCGATGCCAGAGCTGATTTCAGGCGCAACCGGGTGAGCGCGGTGGCGTGGCTGGTTTTGATGATGGTGGTGCTCGGCTCACCGTTGGCGGTGCTCGGCGATAAGAAAAAGAAGAAAAATGACGCGCCGGCGAAAGTTCCAGTCATCGACTATTCGAACATCGTGTGGCCGAATCCTCCGGCAATCGCGCGCATACGGTACCAGGCGTTTTACGCTGCGCAAAAACTCTCGCAAGTGGAAGCCCCTTCAACCCAGAAGGCGAAGTGGATGGACCGGCTGGCGGGCACGCAGCCGACCAGCGAGAGCGGCAGGGTCCTCTACCAACTGGGCGAGCCCTACGGCATGGCGGTGGATTCGAAGAACAACCTGTATGTAGCCGATCAGAAAGTCGGGGCGATTTTCATCTTCAATACAGAAACGCGTGAAGCCCAGCTGATCAAGAACAAAACGGATGCGCATTTTGTGCGCATCATCGGGCTGGCCATGGACGATGGTGACCGCCTGTTTGTTTCCGATCCGGGCCTGCGGCACGTGCTGGTGTTCGACGCGAATCACAAGCCCACCGACGTCATCACCGAGGGGATGACCGAGCCCGGTTCAATGGCAATCGACCGGGAGAACCGGCTGCTCTATGTGTCGGACATACAACTGGACCAAGTATTGGTCTACGACGCCGATTCGCTGAAGCTGCTGCGCAAGATCGGAACCACGGGCCACAATCATGAACTGACCACGCCGGGAGATCTGGCGAAGCCGAGCGGGCTGGCGGTTGACGCCGACGGCAATCTCTACGTCTGCGACACGCTGAACGATCGCGTCGAAGTGTTCGATGCGGATGGGAAGTTCATCTCAACCTATGGCAAGAATGGCGATGGGCCGGGATACTTTGCGCGGCCGAAGGGCATCACGATCGACAGCGATGGGCACATTTGGGTCGCCGACGGCATGCAGGACCGCGTGCAGGTCTTCAACCAGCAGTGGCAACTGTTGATCGTCTTCGGCGGACACGGATTATTGCCCGGACAGTTCCAGGGACTGGTGAACGTGACGGCCGACACCAGGAACAACCGGGTATTCACCTCGGAGATCTATCCGGGACGCGTGCAGCAGTTCCGCTACGTAACCGACGCGGAGGCGGACGCATTGCAGAAAGAAAAAGAGGCCGGCCGAGTCAAGAAAGC
>JASLEQ010000726.1 GCA_030151135.1 Candidatus Sulfotelmatobacter sp.
TGGTTGCGTCAGTCGTATCGACCGTCTGTACCTCGGCCTGAACTTCGATCTTCTGTTGCACCGACTCGGTCGTAAGCTTCGCGGTGAGCCGGGTTGTCTCGGTGACTCGGACGATAACGTCGCGGATCTTCACATCGGTAAAGCCGGGGGCGTGAATGCCTACGATGTACGTGCCGACGGGCAAGAGAGGCGCAGTGAACACGCCATCGGGCCCCGTCATGATGGTGCGCTGCAACTCCTCCGTATTCTGGTCTGTGATTTGCACCTGCGCACTGCCCACCAGTGCGCCACTAGGATCTTGCACTGTTCCGCTGATCGCGCCGGTCGCTCCCCCTTGTCCGAACATTGCGGCGGTAAGGGCGAGCACAAAGACACCTAGAACTGTGAATCTGATCGAAGAACCTGTCATGCCGTTTTCTCCCAATAACCCAGTTGAAATTGACTTGTGTTATTGCAGACGTGTAATCGGAAGGCGTCGACAAACAACGGCAGCGCTTGGCTTGGTCAGAACACTCGTGGGCCGCATCCCCGCGTGACCTTCGGAAATGAAGAATCTTTCTGCCATAGCCCTATGGGTACAGCTCTGCCTTGTCTATGCCTTCTTTTTGGGATTTGGGGAAGCTTACCGAATGGACGTGTCGATTTTCAAGCAAAGAACTTGAACGAAGGTAACAAACCGGCTACGCGTAGTTTTTATGTGGAAGTGGAAGGCTTTTTCCGCCACGCGGAAGCCAGCAAAGTTTGCAGTGCACCAACCCTTGCTACATTTAGACGCTGGCGGATGTGCCTAAGGCGGGCACTCCAGGAGAAGGTCGGAGGTTATCCCTCTCCAAATTCCCGATATCTCTCTAATACCGCGCGCTGTGAGACCACTCCTTCCAATTGACGGAAATCTGCCCGGCTTACGACGGGCACGATGGGCCAGCGGTCCACATATCGGAGCGCCATCTCCAAAGGGTGGTCCGGATGAAGGTAAGGCACCTGGCGGATCGGCAATAACGAGCCGAGTTTGGAGGCGCCTTTGCCTTCGCCAGCCAGTTGAGTGAGTTGCTCCCTGGTTACACTGTTCCAGCCACCCGGACTCATGCGAACAAGAATGTCGTCATTCTTCGCTCCATCGAGTTCAGCCAGTGCCTGATCCAGCGTTTTCTCACCCTCCAGGACTGGTCCGTCTGCCGGTTGCATGGCATCTTCCACTCGCAAAACGTCTTCTTCGCGCTGTTCCTCCATTGAGGGCAGATCGAGACCGTCCTGCCGGGTAAGCAAATCGAATATGGCAATGGGCTGTAATCCGCGTGAGATCACATAGGCGAAGGTGTTCGCAACAATCACGGGAAGGATGATGGAATAGTTACCGCTGACTTCCAGGACCATGAAGACAGAAGTCATGGGTGCTCGCAAAAAGCCTGCGAATAAGACGCCCATACCGACGAGTGCATAGGTTCCCGTCGAGCCCGTCAGGTGCGGAAAAAAGATGTGCTGCAAGCCGCCAATCGAAGCGCCCAGCATCGCTCCGATGAATAGGGTTGGGGCGAACATGCCGCCGGGTGTTCCACTTACAAACGACAGCAGCGTCGCCACGATTTTGGCCCCGGCCAGAATCGCGAGGAACTGCCACGTGAACTGCCCATGCATGGCCTGATCCATGTACTCGTAGCCTGCGCCCATTACTTGAGGCGCGCCCAGCATCGCAATAACGCCGATCAGCAATCCGCCAATGGCAGGCTGAAGATACTGGGTCCACAATGGCAGCGCCTTGCATTTCGGACGCAGAGTTGTGATTCCGCTGGCGAAAACTACTGATGCCAACCCCCCCACCACGCCCAAAGCTGCGTACGCTATGAGTTCCGTCGGATTTTTCAATTCCACCGCGGGGATGCGGAAGAGCGACTCGGATCCGAGAAACCATCGCATCACAACGACGCTTGAAATAGCAGAGAGCACGACTGAGCCCAAAATCCCAGCAGTCCATCGTCCGATGACTTCTTCGATCACGAACAGCACCGCCGATATCGGCGCGTTGAATGCGGCGGCCAGGCCTGCTGCTGCACCGACGGGGGCGATGAGCCGCATGCGATCGCGCGAAAGCCGCATCTTCCGCCCCAAAAGCGATGCCAGACACGCTCCTATCTGCAACGAGGGATCTTCCGGTCCCAACGAGTGCCCTGAGCCGATCGCCAATGCGGCGGTAATAAATTTTCCAATCGCGGTCCGTATCGGGATGTTGCCGTTGAAGATATAGAGTGCCGCCTTCGTCTGATTGACTCCACTTCCTCGTGTAGTTGGGAATAAGTGGATGACCAACACTGCAATCAAAAGTCCTGCCAGCGACGGCGCCAGCAACATCCGCATAGGAGTGAGCACGGCGCCCGTCCCCAGCAAGTAGAGCCTGGACCAGTCAATCGCAAAACGAAAACACACAACGGAGAGGCCGGAGAGGACTCCGATGAAGACGGAAAGAATTAGAAAGAAACGATCTTCACGGAAGGCCATTCGCCACAACTGACGTGGCGAATGTTCGTGGATCCAGGCCGCCGCATGTCCGCGACCGTTCTGCACGTGGAGTTCGCTTTCGGGATTAAGTTCGTCGGCCACTAAGTTCCCTCGTGCAGCTTGGCGATCAGTAACAACGCCAGGTCCGCGCCTGATGGTGTGCCGCAGAGGACGTTCGTCTCGCGTTCAATACGGAACGCGAGATCCATGGCCGTATCGGCTAGGTTAGGATCGCGCCGGAGACCGACAGTGTTCATGCGCGATTTCAGAGCATTCCATTCATCGTCTAAGGACGATGAAGAGCCGTTCGGCCCGGGAGCACTGCTCTTCGGCAGCGGGCATGTACTAAGCCGCCGACCTGCCACCGCAAAGTCATCGAGCACGATCTTGCTCCGATCTACAGCGGAGATCTGAGGACGAAACGGGTCGAGATGCAACACGGCATCCGCGGTCTGTAGCAGTTGTGCGCTACGAATGTCCTTTGAATCAGTAGTAGTTGCCAGACCCAGATAGTGCTGCGCCAGAGGATATCGTCCTAACTGAAAAGCTGCATAACCGGCCCCGGCCATTGCGGTCTCGTCGTGGCGATTCGCTCGGAGCACCGTACGATAGGCGGCCAGTGCATGTTCATAATCAGCTGCTCGTAGAAATAGATCTCCAATTTCTTTTTGCATGTCGGGTTGGTCGTCGACGTTGGCCGCGAGGGCGATCAACTCCGCCTGTGCATCCCCAATGTCCTCGTTCTGCAGCAGGAGATCAATTAACTCGAGG
>JASLEQ010000766.1 GCA_030151135.1 Candidatus Sulfotelmatobacter sp.
CTTCACCGCTTCCCGTATCCCCTCCGTCGCAACGTCATAGGTCCCCTCCCGGCACACCGCAAAATCGTGATGATCCTTCTGCCCGTCCATATGCACGCTGAACGTCAGATACTTGCTCGGCTTAAAGAGATCAATCTTCTCCTTGAGCAGCAGCGCATTCGTACAGAGATAAATATACTTCTTCCGCTCAACAAGCCCCTCCACGATCTCCTTGATCTGCGGATGCAGCAGCGGCTCCCCGCCCGGAATGCTCACCATCGGCGCACCGCATTCGTCGACCGCCTTGAAGCACTGCTCCGGCGTGAGCTGTTTTTTCAAAATGTGCGGCGGATATTGAATCTTGCCGCATCCGGCGCAGGCCAGGTTGCAGCGGAACAGCGGCTCGAGCATCAGGACGAGCGGATATTGCTTGCGTCCGGCGAGCTTTTGGCGGATCACGTAGCTGGCTACGGTCCACATTTGAGACACGGGTACTGGCATGCGTAGGGAACCCCTTGTCCTACTATTTTAGCAGGGGTGGGGTGGCGATGTTTGGGTGGGACCGGGGAAGGCACGGGAGAAGCGGAGTGGCCGTTTTGAGTAGAAAGAACTGATAACGGTAACTCCACAAACAGCTAACGACCTTCTCAGCGGTCGAGCTGGGTGTCTTTCTCAGTTCTCATTCAGGCGGTGAAGGAATTCCTCAACATCGAAAGGGGGTCCCTGCCTCACCTCTGATCCCATCCACTGCATTGGAATCGACGCGACCGTGCGGAAAACAGGATCGGCAACTTTGCCCTCGCTCACCCAAGGAGCCAGTTGCTGTTGTGCAATATGAGTCAGCATCCAAATGGCGCTTGAGCGATACCAAGTTGCCTCAATATTCGCTCCCGGTTTGCAGGCCCGCTTCATCACGTCGACACCAACTGCTCGCGCACCGGGGTGCCTGGCTTCCATTTCCGCGCCAATTTGCCATATAGCTTTTACGTCATCAGGGTCAACTTCGGGAACCGGTTCGCCCGCCTCACCCCCGAACTTTAGCGCTGGCGTCTCCTGTGGTGCAAGGTTCCCGAGGGCAGCATGAACCGCTTCTCGTACCTGTTCGAGAGACGGCATCGATTGAATTTGCTCCAAAAGTCCCAGGAACTGCTCGTTTTGGGATACCGCTTTGATCAGTTGCTCGGTGCGAGCTCTGATCAATTCCTCGAGCCTTTTTGTGTACTGCTCATCTTGAACTTCTTGTCGATTTGCGTCATCCATGTTGTGAAACTTTTGTCAGTTTCAAGGTAGCACCGAGAGCATCATATCAAGGCCGCGAAAGCGCTACCAGGCGGGCTTGCCATTGGGGAACCGAAAGACGAGGGTATCGCCGCCCTTGACGAGTTCACGGGCCAGGATCAGGTCGGCTCCGTCCTGCTTGACCTTGGAGCCTTTAACCTCAATGGCTTCATCGGGTTTGAAGGCGATTCCCATCTCGTCGAGAAAGCTTTTGGGACAAAGAAAGATGTGGACGGCGTCTTTCTCTTTGTCGGGGCCAGATTTCGTCTCGAGATAGGCGATGGGCTTACCGCCAGTCGGCGGGACCAGCTTCAACTCTGTGACGATGACCTTGATGGTGGTCTCGGTCGTGGCGTCGTATTTAGGTGGGGCCTGCGATAAGGCGGACGTGGAGCAGAGAGCGATCGCGGCCAGCGGCAGAATGCGGTTGTGAAGTACGGTAGTGAGGATCATCATGGACCCCCGGTCGCAGGGATATTAGTGCGGAATTCGGGGAATTGCAATGGGATAGTGGGTTCGTGATGAGGGCGCCTCTTCAAGAGGGGTGATTCGCGAGGCAGGGCGGACGAATGCGTCTGTATCCTAATGAGCCGCCAGCAGCTACAATCCTCTGCAACCTGGGGGTAGGTTGGTCCGTCTAAAGGGAGTGGTCTTCTGGCAGCTTCTTCGTCCCCAGAGGTCTCTTGTCCTACTCTCGGAAACCCGCTACGCTAAAGCCGGTCGTTCCTATGTTTAGCCCCCATCCCAATCTCACCGATGAAGTGAACCGCGGGATCATCCAGTCGGAGGTTGAGGGCGGAGTGTTTTTGAACGATCTGCCGCCGGCGACCGTGTTAGAAATTCAGACCATGCATCACTGCTACAAGGCGGTGCTGCTGGGCGGGAGCGAGGCGCTGCTGTCGGGACATCCGGAATTTTGTCCAGAGCCGGTGCAGGTGGCGATCTCGGGATCGACCTGGGGCGGCTCGATGTTGAAACTGCAGTTTGTGGGGCGCGGGATGCACCTGGAATTCCGGCATCCGGAGTACGCGACGCCCATCATTACTTCTCCCATTCAAGAGATTCGCGATCGCGCGCCATTGCCTGTGCTGGAGTTGGATGGGCGGGTGCACGGGGCACATTCTTAAAGACCCGGGCTTTCGGTTTCCGGAAAATCCTCTCAGCTTCCTTCTTCTTCCGTGTTTCTCTAGTTTTATATTCCTGACTCTGTTTCACGCTCGCTTTGCTCGCGGGGAGGACGAAAGGGTCTATGTCTACACTTTGGATGGTGGCATTGACTTGCGGGGGGCGAGGCACTAGACTTCCGGCCAGCGAGCGGGCGGCTCGCATCCATGGCGCTCAGCATTAACTCACGCGAAGTTTCTCACGTAACGATCCTCGATATTCGGGGCCGCATTGTGCTTGGCGAGGAGATTGGCCAGTTGCGAACCGCGGTGCGCGGGCTCGTGGCCGAGGGGAAGAAGAAGATCCTTCTGAATCTTGCGGAAGTAGACTACATCGACAGCTCCGGGGTGGGTGAGCTGGTCGGCTGCTTCACGACCGTGCGCAATGCCGGCGGGGAGTTGAAGCTGATGAATCTGTCGCAGAAGGTGCACGATGTGCTGCACGTGACGAAGTTGTATACCGTGTTCGATATCAAGGACGACGAGTTCCAGGCGGTGAAATCGTTCGATTACTACTTCGCGAAGTGATCAAATTTTCGGTTTTCCAACTCACTGTTGTAAGAGGCTTTTCAGCCACGATCCTGGCGCTTTGTTGTACGCTTTGTGCGCAACAGAGTGCTGATTCCCCTCATGCGGGTGCTGCATCGCAAAGCACGCAGCCGGCCACCACAGAACTTCCAAAATATAAGAGTCAAAGCGACCTGGTGACAGTCCCTGTTGTTGTCTTGAGGAAAGGCAAGAATGTGTCCGGATTGTCGAAGGATGCATTTCATCTGGAGGAGAACGGCAAGGAGCAGACGATCTCATTTTTTGAGGAGGTGCAGCCGCCGGCGGGCGTCTCAAACGCTGTCTCAGCGGACCGGGGCTTCTCGAACCTTCCTTATGACAACGCTAGCCAATTGCGGCTCACCATCATTGTTCTCGATCTGCTGAACACCAGCCAACTGCAAAGGACTGATGGTCGAGACCAGATTACGAGATTCCTATCCAAAGGCCTCATTCCGAACCAGCCGGTTTCGCTGGTCTGTCTTACTAGCAAGGGCTTAAAGCTGGTCCATCCCTTTTCAACCGATGCGAGCGCGCTGATAAATGCTCTCAATAAGATCTCGCTTGAGCCGGTAACGATTATGGACCGGCGGAACGTTGTGGTTCGAACGATCGATGAGATGAAAGAGATCGCCCAGGCCTACCATGGAGTACCAGGCCGCAAGACCATGATTTTTGCTGTCGGAAACATTCCAGAGATCGCGCCCGAGCACGAAATCATCGAAACCCAGGGCTACACGCTGGATCTTCGGGACATGTGGCAAAGCCTGATCGACGCCAACATCGCCGTTTACCCCATTCAGTTAATGTCATGGTCCCGTGATCCAAGTCTCCGCGGGCTTGCATCCCGGTCGAACGACATTTTGCTGCGAAATGTCGCGCAATTCACCGGCGGAAACCCATGTATGGAAGTGAATGCGCTTTTAAGCTGTATGGCTCGTGCCGTGGAGGATTCCCAGTCGTATTAC
Source organism: Candidatus Sulfotelmatobacter sp. (assembly GCA_030151135.1). Next base: position 3,935 of record JASLEQ010000766.1, read on the forward strand.
CTGCTTGGATTCTCAGTTCAGCCAAATGACCGCAAACCGGGCTGGCGCGATCTGAAAGTGAAAGTTTCAGAGCAGCATGTGGATGTCCGCGCCCGGGATGGTTTCTACTATGGAATTACCCCGGTCAGAGATGCACAGTCGACGCGCAAGGAAGAGGTGAATGCATTGGCCTCTGCGCTGGCCCGTAGTGCGGTCCCAATGTATGTAAAGGTGATGAGTCCGGCGGTTGCACCAACCGCATTGCCCTCGAGAGAAAAGAGAATCGTCGAGTTTTTGGTCACGATTCCCCTCAGCAGCGTCAGGATTGATCTCGACGAGCTGCATCCGTTGGATCTCGAGGTTGGCGCGATCGCGCTCACTCGCGACATGCGAGAGGCGGGGGAGTTCTTGCATCCGGTAAGCGGCAATCCGCGCCAGGAAAACCTGCAAATCTGGCAGCGGGACGGAATTAAATTGCAGGAGAAAATGGACCTACCCCCCGGAACGTTTGACATCCGGTTCCTTGTTCGGGACAACAACGCTGACCAGATCGGTACTGTCGTTTTTCCTCTAGAAGTTCATTAACCGAACTCCGCCGAACCGTACTTGACACGCCCTAAACCCCGGGCGACGGAGTACCATCTTTCGCAGATCATGGGCCACGCAAGACGAATTGTGCGGGAGTTGTGTTGCTCATGGAATTTGGGAGTGCGGATCACGACAGTCTGCGGGAGAAGACGTCCCGGGAGCTTCTCTGGGCATTGCATCGCACGTTCCAGGGTTGGACGTGTTCGCAGTGCGAGTGGAACTATGCTGTGCCGGAATTGCTGACGGATGCGGATGCCAAGACGGCATTCGACCGGCTGGCGGCGGCGAAATTCAAAGAACATAAATGCAGTGAGCACCTGGCACGGCTTCGACCCGCGGACGATGACGGATTTTCGTCGAAGATCCGGAAGCTCATCTTGCAAGGATTCAAGCCGAAAGATGCAGTCGAGTTGATGCTGCAGGAAGTTGCGCTGGAGTGTCGCGGGCAAGGGAAAGTGTTGGAGCAAGCCAAGGCGGAAGGCGAAGATTTTCTGCGCAGGATGCGGGCGGGAGTGATCTGAGACTTATTAGACTGTAGCTTTTTTCTGTGTCGCTTCGCTCCGGTGGTGAATACGCATCCTGACACGTTGATCGCGCTGTCGACTCGACCAGCGCCCTGACTCTCAGCATTGTTCTCGTCTTGGCAGTCTCTATCGTGGATCGACGCGGGCGGGGCGCCCGCGCCACACCACTCCACTAGTTCGAAATTCCCATTTGAGTCAGGATCCAGGCGTAGTCAAAGGAGGCTTCGTGCAGGCGGTCATATCTCCCCGACGCGCCCCCATGGCCTGCGGGGCTCAGGTTCGTTTTGAAGATCAGGATATTGTGGTCGGTACGCATGGCTCGCATCTTCGCTACGTACTTCGCGGGCTCCCAGTACATCACCTGGCTGTCGTTGAATGATGTTTTCACCAGCATCGCCGGATACGGCTTCGCCTCGACATTGTCGTAGGGCGAGTAGGTGATCATGTAGTCGAACGCTGCTTTCTCTTTCGGATTGCCCCACTCTTCGAATTCGCCCACGGTCAGCGGCAGGCTTTCGTCGAGCATGGTGTTGATGACATCGACGAACGGCACTCCGACCAGCGCTGCATGGAAGAGATCGGGACGCATATTGAGGACAGCGCCCATGAGCAGCCCACCCGCGCTGCGGCCTTCAATGACGAGGCGATCTTTTGATCCGTAACCGCGTTTGGTTAGATCTTCGGCGCACGCGATGAAGTCGGTGAACGTGGTTTTCTTGTTCATCATCTTGCCGGCGTCGTGCCAGGCTTTGCCCATTTCTCCGCCGCCGCGAATGTGTGCGACCGCGACCACCACTCCGCGATCGACCATCGAGAAGTAGTTCGCGTTGAAAAAACTGTCCAGCGAAATGCCGTACGACCCGTAGCCGTACAGATAGAGCGCGCCCTTGCCATCCAGTTGCGCCGACTTCAGACGCAGCACCGAGATCGGAACTTTCACTCCATCGGACGCCACTGCATAAATCTGCTCGACCTGATACTTCTTCGGATCGTATCCGCCAGGAACTTCTTTCTGTTTCAACAGCGTGGTCGCGCCGTTCTCCATGTTGTACGAAAATACCGACGGCGGCGTGATCGGCGATTGATATCCGTAGCGGAAATCGGTGGTGTCGTAGACGCGGTTGACATACGGATACGCGGCGTAGGCCTGCTCGGGAAATGCGATACGCTTCGATTGTCCGTTGCGCAGGTCGATGACGCGAATCTGCGGCAGTCCGCCTTCCCGTTCGAAGAGTACGCAGAAGTTGCGGAACATTTCCATCCCGGTGAGCATAATTGCCGGATTCTGCGCCATGACTTCGTGCCAATTCGCGCTGCCCGGATCGGTGACGGGCGCGGTGACCAGGCGGAAATTGCGTCCCGTATCGTTGACGCGAATGTAGAACTGGTCGCCCCGGTGGTCGGGATAATATTCGACGCCAGCCTTCCGCGGTTTCATGATCTGCCAATTCCCGTCAGGCTGCTTCGCCGGAATGAATCGCGCTTCGCTCGTGGTGTGGCTGCGCGAGAGGAGAACGATGTACGCGTCACTCAGAGTCTTGTAGGCCTCGACTTCAAACTTCTCGTCAGGCTCTTCGTAAACAAGCGTGTCGGCGCCCGACGATCCCGCCGCGTGACGGTACATCCGATATTGCCGCTTCGAAGTAGCGTCTTCCTGCGTGTAGAAAATCGTCTGATTGTCGGCCGCCCAGACGACCGATCCCACGCGCTCGGCGTGATCGGCGAGAGTCTTGCCGGTGCGCAGATCTTTGACCGCGAGATTGTACTGGCGGAATCCCGTGTTGTCGTAAGAGTAGGCGAGCTGGTTGCCGTCAAGACTGACCGCGAAGGCCGCGATTGACATGAAGGCCTGTCCCTTGGCGAGTTCGTTCACGTCGAGCAGGATTTCTTCCGGAGCGTCCATGCTGGCCTTCTTGCGGCAGCGGATCGGGTACTGCTTGCCGGCCTCGACGCGCGTGTAATAAAAGTAGTCGCCTTCCTTGTAAGGGACCTCGACGTCGGTCTCTTTCACGTGGCTCAGCATCTCGTCATAAAGCTTTTTCTGGAACGCCTCGGTGGGCTTCATCACCGCGTCGGCGTAGGCGTTTTCGGCCTCAAGATAGGCGCGCACTTCGGGATTCGACTTCTCGCGCAGCCAAAAATAGTTGTCGGTGAGGGTGCGTCCGTTGACCTGGGTCGTGTGGGGGACTTTCTTCGCGACCGGCGGCGCGGGAAGCTGGTCGGCGGTGAGCGGGATGGCGGACAATGTGGTCATGATCAGTAGAGTGCGTCTAAAGGATAGATGATTCATGAAAGGCTCCGGGTGCGAGTGCGGAATTCAGGGCAAGGGAGAAACGATACTCCGGTGCATGGGTCATGCGCAACGCACCGAGTTGGCGGCCATTCAGGCGTGATTTTGGCTTGGGTGGGAACACAGAACCCGGCTTCTCCCGAATTCTTGTCAAGAGGCAAAAAACACGTGAATCAAGCTAACTCAATGCAAACGCTCAGAATATAAAGTCCTGGATTTTGCCGGTCTGCCCCCTCCAATTTGCTATTCTAAAAATATAGAGACAATTTCAGAGGCGCGGCCCATGGTCGCGCCTTTCGTGTTTTCGGGGACTTCGGAGTACAGCTGCCTCAATCGCGCGCATTGAAGTCAAAGGCGGGCCCGCGGCTGCGCAGATAAGGGATTTGAGCCAAAAGGATGTTTGAAAAGTGAAGTATTGGGAGAAATTCAAAAGCTTCAAGGAACGCGGCGAGTGGGTCGAGCTGCAATTTATGGCGGCCGCCGCTCAGCAGTGCTTCGCCGTCAGCAAGCCTTGGGGAGACACCAAAGCCTACGACGTCGGCATCGAGCACGAGGGCAACTATCTCCGCGTGCAGGTGAAGTCCACTAGCATGCGCGCCGGCGCCGGATACCTCTGCC
>JASLEQ010000597.1 GCA_030151135.1 Candidatus Sulfotelmatobacter sp.
CCGATCCAAAGCCCTCGTCACGGCTGCGGCGGTACATTTCAGAAAGCGTCTTCACGCCGCGGGCGCGATGACTGTAGCGCACGCCGTCGTAGCGCGCCAGGTTCGATGATGCCTCCGCGGTCGCAATCAGATAGTACGTCGGTATCGCGTACGGAGTATGCGGAAGCGACACGGGCACCACTTCGCATCCCACTTCTTTGAGCTTATCGATCGCGGTCTCTACGGCCTGCCGGACTTCGTCGTCGAGGCCTTCGCCAAAATATTCTTTCGCGACGCCTAGCTTTAGTCCTCGAACCGGTTTGTCGAGTTCCGCAACATAATCGGGGACAGGAACTTCAGCCGAGGTGGAATCCATTGGGTCGCGTCCGGCAATCGTTTGGAGCACGAGAGCCGCATCTTTTACGGTCTTGGTGAGCGGGCCGATGTGATCGAGCGAAGATGCGAATGCGATCAGGCCATAGCGAGAAACTCTGCCATAAGTCGGCATCAGACCGACGACACCGCAAAACGATGCCGGCTGGCGAATTGATCCCCCCGTATCCGATCCGAGTGTGAACACGGCCAGGTCCGCGGCCACTGCCGCCGCCGATCCGCCGGACGATCCGCCCGGTACCCGAGTCAGATCGCGCGGATTCCGTACCGGACCGTACGCTGAGTTTTCGTTGGAAGAGCCCATGGCGAACTCGTCGCAGTTCATCTTTCCAAGGACTACCGCGCCCGCCGACTCCAAGCGCGTGACCGCCGTGCAGTCATACGGCGGGATGTATTTCTCGAGGATTTTGGAGCCCGCGGTTGTACGAACGCCGCGTGTGCTCATCACATCTTTTATTCCGACGGGCACTCCGGCGAGCGGCGGAAGCGGCTTGCCTTCCGCGGCCATGCGATCGATGCGGTCGGCCTGCGCCATCGCACGATCTTTGCAGAGCGTCAGGTACGAGCCGATCTGGCCGTCTTCTTTCTGGATGCGCTCGTAGTGCGCCTCAGCGAGCGCCATCGCCGTGCTCTTGCGCTCCCGGACCAAACAGCGTGCGGCATCAATCGTAAGTGAAGTCAGATCCATTCGGCTTGCAGAGACATCATCAGCGTTCGATCACTTTGGGAACTCGGAAGAAATCTTCATCGGCATCGGGAGCGTTCGCGAGCGCTTCGTCGTGCGGAAGCGATTTCCGCAAACCTTCGACGACGTCTTCGCGGTTCGCGTATGCAAAGCGTTCGCTTCCCTGTTTGGCCTGGTCCACGCCGTAACGGTCTGACACCTGTGCCATTGCTGGAACATTGGACGTATCCAATTCATTCAGGCGGTCGACGTAATCGAGGATGGAGTTCAGATCGCGCAGCATTCCCGTGCGCTCTTCGGCCGTCAAATCCAGGTTCGCGAGATCTGCAACATACGCGACATCTTTCTCGGTGACTTTCATTGGAAGATGCTAGCGAGGACCTTTCTCGGAATCGTTGGCCGGAATGACGATGAATTCGATCTTTCGCACGGGCTCGGCGGTGTAGCGATTGATGGAGGCCAAATAACGCGGGGCGAGCGAGAGCAACCCGGAGCGCCATCCCGCGTCGGAAACGCCTATTTGAAGGATGCCGTCGGAAAAACCCAACGCCCGGGTACGTTCCGCAACTGCCGAGCCGCAGACCACCGGCCAAGCCAACAGCGGCCCTTGTCCAACAGGCACCTGCCGCAAGGAGCGGGCAACAATCTTCTCGAGATCTCCGCCAACCGATTCCAAAATCAAGCTCCAGCCATCACCCGGCAAACGAGAATTTCGATTTTAGCACCTGCGAAATCATCCACATCTAACGGCAATAAGGCTCACGACGGAAACCTGATCTTGTTCGCCGTACGCCACATCATGCTGGAAATTCGCGATAAACGAACTCCAAGGCGGCCTCGCGGGACGGCAAGCGTCCTTCGAGTTGCGCATCTTCAACGGCATTCAAAATCTCGCGAAATTTCGGGCCGGGCGCGTAACCAGCCACGATCAAATCGTCACCCGTGACCAGCGGACGAGGGCGAATTTTCTCCGGCGGAATTTCCGCCTGCTTCTGCAGGATAAATTCGTAGGTTCGCAGGTTGCCGTGACTGGCGAGACAGTCGGCGCGATGCAGTGCCAGATGCTCGTCGAAACAACGCAACCGGAGGAACTTCTTCAGCGTCGATTCCTTCATCTTCATAGCGTCGGCGAAGCGCATGTGATTTTCGACCAGCGCAATAATCTGACCGGCGTCGTCATTGGAGAAGCGAAGACTTCGACAGATTTTTTCGGCAATCTTTACTCCCACATCGACGTGACCGTCGAAACGGATGCGGTCCGGTGCGACACGAAACGTCGCAGGCTTGCCGACATCGTGCAACAGAGCGCCCCAGGCGAGCGTCGCCGGGCACGGCTGCGGCAGGTAATCGAGAAGCAGCAGCGTGTGCACGAAGACATCGCCTTCGGGATGATATTCCGGCGGTTGCTCGACTCCCTTCATGCGTGCAATATCGGGCAGCACCTCGCGAAGCAGCCCGCTTTCATCGAGCAACAGCAACGCGCGGCGGGCGTGGCCTTCGGTCAACATGCGGGTGAGTTCGTCGCGGACGCGCTCGCGCGAGACAACCCTGATCTGGTCTGCAAATTTCTGAATGGCCGCGAACGTTGCGGGGTCGATCGTGTAGCCGAAACGCGCGGCGAATCGGATTGCCCGCAACATGCGCAGCTTGTCTTCGGCGAAGCGGCGCTCGGGATCACCGATGGCGCGAACGATGCCCAGCTTTAAATCATCGCGGCCGCCGACGTAGTCGAGGATTTCTCCGGTGACCGGATCGAGCATCATGCCATTGATGGTGAAATCGCGGCGGGCAACGTCTTCGCGGGGATCCTGGCTGAACCGGACCTCGTCGGGATGGCGTCCGTCGCTATAGCCGACGTCGCTGCGAAAGGTCGCGACCTCAATGCAGAGCGACTTTCTCTCCGCGCATGGATCCGCTGGAGAATCGGATTCCGGAGCCGGGACGAGAACGACGCCGAATTGTTCGCCCACCGCGTAAGTCTGGGGAAAAATCTCCATGACCTGCCGCGGAGTGGCGTCGGTAGCGACGTCGTAATCCTTTGGCTCGCGATGGAGCAGGAGATCGCGGACGCATCCTCCGGCAAGATAGGCTTCGAACCCATGCTGGCGCAGCGTTTGGATGATCGATTTGGAAAATTCTTTCATCGCCGATTTTTATGATAAGGCCGCGCCATGGAGGGTTTTGCCGGATTTGCGACGAGCATGTATGTCAAAAAAATAAGAGCATGTTTCTCGCAAAATATTGCTAAATAAAGACTTGCCAGCCCGTCGACCGTATCGCGGTGCGCAAAATATTGTAAATAAAAGGCTTATACGTAAAATATTCCAAAATAAGGAGTTACATTGATAATCCAGACCTCAGTCGGCAAAAATATTTTCGCGATCTTTTTCTTAAACTACTGATTCCAAATGGTTTATTGGATCAGGCTCTCGGGGAATGCCTCGCAAAATATTGTGAAAGAAGGACTTACACGCAAAATATTCCATTATAAGGACTTAGCTCGCGTATGTTTTGGCGGGCAAATTCCATCGTCAGACGACGCGTTGGAATGATTGCGGTGCACTTCGCACGGTTTCTATTGTGCGCTTTTGGTACTGAGGGTCAAGGTCAGATGTCACACGGCTTGGGACGAAGCTGTGGAAAAGACGACGCGGGGGCGCTGAAAGCGCCGCTCTCCACGGTGGTGACGACAGGTGGACGTTACCCCAGTGTCAGTGAGGGGTGAGCCGCACCCCCTTGAGTGTGGGGAAGAATGCCTTGAGGGTTCTGCTTTGACGGACGTGGGGTAGGGATCCTTCGACTGATTAGGATGACAGGGCGCTATAAGGAGAAAGAGACTTTCACGACCGACGCCTTTTCGGCACTTAGACGTGTCTTGCTTTTGAAAACAGGTTTCCTCTTGCTTCAATAGAATGGCTCTATGGCGGACGCTTACATTTTGGGGATTGAGAGTTCTTGCGACGAGACGGCGGCTGCGGTGGTGCGGTCGGGGGAGCAACTCGTGTCGAACGTGGTGGCCTCGCAGATCGCGACGCATCAGCCTTATGGCGGAGTGGTCCCTGAACTGGCATCGCGGGAACACCTGCGGGCGATTGTGCCCGTGGTGCGGCAGGCCCTGGCGGAGGCGAAACATACGTACGAATCGGTCGACGCCATCGCTGTGACGCAGGGCCCTGGGCTGGCTGGAGCCCTACTGGTTGGCATCACCTATGCGAAGGCGCTGGCGTTTGCGCTGGAGAAGCCGCTGATTGCGGTGAACCATCTGGAAGGACACATTCACGCGGTGCTGCTGGAGGAGCGGCAAAAGGGGAACCATGAAGTCCGCTTCCCTGTTCTGGCGCTGGTTGTGTCGGGCGGGCACACGCATCTGTATCTCGCTTCGCAAAAAAGCGAGGCGTGGACCTACGAGAATATCGGGCACACGCGCGATGACGCGGCGGGCGAGGCCTTTGACAAAGTGGCAAAGCTGCTGGGGCTCGGATATCCGGGTGGGCCGGTGATTGATCGACTGTCGACGCATGGAGATCCCCACGCGGTAAAGTTTGCTTCGGCACAGATCAAGCATCGGGACCGGCGGGGAAGACAGGACAACAAAGCGGTCGATCCTGCGGATGGGCGGCCGCGATTCGACTTCTCGTATAGCGGAATCAAGACGGCGATCCTGCGCTATGTGGAAGCCAACCAGATGCAAGAAAGCGTGGAAGCGCGTCGCAAAGGATTGGCCAGCATCAGCAAACCGAAGCTGGAGGATTATCTGGCGCATTGCGACAGGCGGACGCTGGATCTGGTGGCATCGTTCCAGCGCGCGGTAGTGCAGGACCTGGTTCGAAGGACCCTGGAAGCAGCCGAGGCCTATCACGTAGCGACGCTTTTCGTGACGGGCGGGGTGGCAGCAAACCAGGAACTGCGACAGACATTCGAACGGGAAGGCGGGAAGCAGGGATTGCCGGTGTTTTTTCCGTCGCGTCCTTTGTCGACCGACAATGCGGCGATGATTGCGGCGGCCGCCTATCCGAAATTTCTGGCGAAGGATTTTGCCGCAATGGACTTTTCGGCGGAAGCCGGGATGGTGTTGCGGTAATTCCTGCGCGCGCCTGTTCCAGGCGTTGCGTGGCGCTGCCCGATTCACAGCCGAGCGGAGTCGTACCCGCCCAAACCAGTTCTGGCAATGTCCTCATCCCCCAAAGCCTTGCGATCAGGGTAGAGATGCTTCGACGGCACTCAGCATGCAGAACGTTATTTGCCTGCGGATTGGCTGTGAGCGAGGTTTCCGCCTAGCGCGGCGAGAGCTTTTTCTAATTGCTCGTCGACATCGATGTCTTTGGAGACGGAAAAATTGGCGCGCTTGTCGCCTTCGAGAAGACCGCTGGCGCGTCCAGTTACGACGATGATGGGGACGGCGGCGGTTTCGGGCTTGCTCTTGAGGACGGTGATGAATTCGCTGCCGGTCATGCGCGGCATTTGCATGTCGGTGACGATGAGGTCGGGTTGCACGCGGGCGACGACTTCAAGGGCCTCCCTGCCGTTTGTGGCGGTTTCGACGATAAATCCGCGCTGCTCCAGGAAGCGGCAGACGGTAAAGCGAATCAGCATGGAATCGTCGACGACCAGGGCAACTTTGGGCATAGGGCAATGAGGGGAATGAACCGACACTTCTCCCGCCCGCACATTAGCAGCGGAATGCCGGGCGACCAAGGGGAAAGCCGGGGGGCGAATTACGAAGGTCACACCGCGAGCGTTTACGAATCGGTGTCGTCGGTATGCTCTTCGATATTCATATCTTTGAATTCGCTGGATTCAAAGATCTCGCCGCATTCTTTGCACTCGACGAATTCGGCGTCTTCATCGCGGCTGACAATTTGCACGCGAGGATGCTTGCAGGGCTGCTTCATACTTGCACTTTGCGGAGGCGCTGGCGACTTGGAACTCATGGCTGCGGAATAGATTCGAAGGGTGGCTGAAGGGTAGACGTATTCACTGGAATTTCCCGGTATTTTAAAACGGGTTTTGGGCTTGTCAAGCACCTAACAGGACTCTGTCGTAAATTCGTAATACGCCAGGGCCGGATGATGCGCAAATTGGGATACCGAATGGCGACGAATTTTGTCGGATACCCATAAGCCATTCAGACGGTGGAATTTACCATTCGATCCGCGATTTCCCCGTTCCCTGCCTCGACTTGCCTTCGTGGAACTGCGTGCCGTAGAATTAAGTACGACAAAAAAGGTCGGAGTTTTATCCGACCGTATAAGTCGGATTTCTTTCAGGCCCTCGACGTTGCTGAAGCTCACGAAAAAAGCGGATTACGCGCTAATGGCGATGAAGCACCTGGCGGAGCGCGCCAGCGAGGGATCGCAAAGCGCGAAGGATGTCGCCGATGCTTATGGAATTCCGCCTGAGGCGCTGGCAAAGATTCTTCAGCGATTAGCCAAGGCCGGGTTGTTGCAATCGCAGCACGGGACGAATGGCGGTTACACGCTGGCTCGGCCGGCGCACACGATTTCGGCGTTTGAAGTAATCCAGGCGATTGATGGTCCGCTGTTTATTACTTCGTGCATCACGGTGCGCGGGGAGTGCGGGCAGAGCGACAGGTGTAACATCCGCGAACCGCTGCGGAAAGTGAACGAGAGCATTGAGGCGGTGCTGAAGCGGATCAAGGTTTCGCACATGCGCGAGGAAGTGGAAGAGACGGCGGTGAGCGGAGCGAAGCCCTCGGAATTAGTGACAATTAGCTGAAGCGCAAGGACAAGCAGGTTCATCAGAAACGTTAGGTTTGCAGGAGAGCAATCAATGAGCACGGATGTAAAGATCCCCCAGGCAGACGTGGAAACGCTGCATTCAAATGGCAAGGGCGTAAAGCTGCCTATTTACATGGACAATCACGCGACGACTCCGATGGACCCGCGCGTCCTCGAGGAGATGCTTCCGTTCTTCGTCGAGAAGTTCGGCAACGCCGCAAGCCGCAATCACTCTTTTGGATGGGCTGCGGAAGAGGGCGTGGAGACGGCGCGCGAGCGCATTGCCAAGCTGGTCGGAGCGACGACGAAGGAGATCATCTTCACGTCGGGAGCTACTGAGAGCGACAACCTGGCGATCAAGGGCGTCGCGGAGATGTATCGCGAAAAAGGCAACCACATCATCACCGCCGTGACCGAGCACAAGGCCGTGCTCGATACTTGCAAGCGGCTGGAGAAATATGGATTTCGGGTGACGTATCTGCCGGTGCAGAAGGATGGGCTGGTCGACCTCGACGATTTGAAGCGCGCGATGGATGACAAGACGATCCTGGTGACCATCATGGCTGCGAATAACGAGATCGGTGTAATTCAACCTGTCGCGGAAATCGGCAAGCTCTGCCGCGAACGTGGAGTGATCTTCCACACCGACGCGGTGCAGGCCATCGGAAAGATCCCGGTAGACGTGAACAAGTTGAATATTGATGTCATGTCGATTACCGGTCACAAGCTTTATGGCCCGAAGGGCGTGGGCGCGTTGTATGTTCGCCGGAAGAATCCGCGGGTGCAACTGGCGGCGATCATCGACGGTGGCGGGCACGAGCGCGGTATGCGCTCGGGCACGTTGAATGTCCCCGGTATTGTTGGTTTGGGCAAGGCGTGCGCTCTTGCCCAGGAAGAGATGCCGCAGGAGTCATGCCGGCTTGCGGGAATGAGGAACCGGTTGCGCGATCGCATCATGAATCGTCTGGACGAGACATTCATCAATGGATCGATGGAGCACCGGCTGCCCGGGAACTTGAACATCAGCTTCGCCTATGTTGAGGGCGAGTCCTTGCTGATGGGAATCAACGACATCGCGGTTTCGAGCGGATCGGCGTGCACCTCGGCGACGCTGGAGCCATCTTATGTATTGAAAGCTCTGGGCACGGGAGATGATTTAGCTCATAGCTCGATTCGGTTCGGCATTGGGCGATTCAACACTGAAGCTGAAGTGGATTATGTGGCGGATCGCGTGATCGAGACCGTGGAACGGCTGCGCGAACTTTCTCCGCTGTACGAGATGGCGAAGGAAGGCATCAATCTGAAAGATGTGAAGTGGGCGGGAGAAGCGCACTAGCTGCGGGTCCCGAGTTGCGAGTCCCGAGTACTGAGAAAACTTTTAGGAGAAGCAAAGCACATGGCTTATAGCGATAAAGTTATTGACCACTATAACAATCCGCGGAACGTGGGTTCGATGGACAAGAACAGCAACGACGTGGGCACCGGGCTGGTCGGCGCGCCGGAGTGCGGCGACGTGATGAAGCTGCAGATCAAGGTCAATCCTCAGACGAACGTGATTGAGGAAGCGAAGTTCAAGACCTTTGGCTGCGGCTCGGCGATTGCCTCGTCCTCGCTCGCCACGGAGTGGGTGAAGGGCAAGACTGTGGATGAAGCGCTGGCCATCAAGAACATGGACATCGTGAAGGAGCTTTCGTTGCCTCCAGTGAAGATCCACTGTTCGGTGCTGGCAGAGGACGCGATTCGCGCCGCGATTGGCGACTGGAAGAAGAAGCAGGAAACTGCGAAGCCGGTCGCGGTCGAGGCGAAGTAGCCGAGAGTTCCGAGTCTGGAGCTGCGAGCATTTGGGGTTACTCGTAGCTCGAAGCTCAATGTTCGAGGCTGCACGACATGACTACTGCGACTGAAAATACGACGACGGCCAGCGCTAAAGGGATCCAGGTCACCGAGAAGGCGATCGGAAAGATCCGCGGCGCGATGGTGAAGGAAGGCATCTCGCCCGAGCAGGGCGGGCTGCGCCTGGGCGTGCAGGGCGGCGGGTGTTCCGGGCTGAGTTACAACATCCGGTTCGATACGCAGCCACGGGAACGCGACCGCATTTTTCAATTCGCCGACGTCCGCGTATTCGTCGACCCGAAGTCGTTCATCTACCTGCACGGCATGACGCTGGATTATCAAGAGACGCTGATGCAGCAGGGATTTGTCTTTGTGAATCCGCAAGCCACAAAGTCGTGTGGGTGCGGAACGTCTTTCTCCGCTTAAGCCGGAGGAAATCCACCGCCGAGGACGCTGAGCGCGCCGAGAGTAGCCCGGGGTGATTCCTTGGATCTCTGCGTCCTCCGCGAGCTCGGCGGTGAATTTTGTGCGCCAGGAAATTAGAACGTGACGACGAAGTACATCACCGAAATCGGGGCCAAGCCTCTTCCCGACGATACCCATTCATGCTGGTCGTGCGGAGCCATGCGGGCCGCACAGTTTTGTTCTTCGTGTGGGAAGGTGCAACCTCCGGCTCCGGTGGATTATTTCTCGTTCTTCGGACTGCCCGCGAAGCTCAATCTGGACGTGCCGGCGCTTGAGAGAGCATTTTATGAACTCAGCCGCAAGCTGCATCCGGACATCAATGCGCGAGCCGGAAACCAGGAGCAGGAATGGAGCCTGGAGCAGAGCTCGTTGCTAAACGATGCGTACCGCACGCTTCGCGATCCCATCAGGCGCACTCAGTATCTGCTCAAGTTGGAAGGCGTGGAACTGGAAGAGCAGTCCAAGACGGCGACAGAACAAGCGCGTGCTTCCGGAGAACTGAAGAAGCAGATTGTCCCTCCGGATCTGCTGGAAGAAGTGTTCGAGCTGAACATGCAGTTGGAAGAGCTGCGGATGAACAAAAAGATGGGGGATGACGACCCAAATTTGGCCTCCGAGATTTCGAAACAGAAAACGACTCTGGAACAGAAGCACGACGCTCTGCTGGACGAATTGAAATCCGCATGGGCCGAGTGGGACCAGTTGGTGGAACAGGGCGCGGCTCGCGAGAATCCCGAACGGCTTCGAATTCGCGACAGAATGATTGACATCCTCAACCGCCGCAATTACATCCGAAACTTGGTGCGCGACGTGAACGCCGCGC
>JASLEQ010000616.1 GCA_030151135.1 Candidatus Sulfotelmatobacter sp.
GGAATATACCCAGAAGACTCAATCTCGATAGTCGCACGGAGAGCACGCGTTGGGCGCAAATCGCGATGATGGGCGCCTGCAGAATGAGGATCAGCGCCCCGATGGCAACGGCAGACGCCAGCGCGCGCAGGAAATGCACGCGCAGCTCTTCGTGGCGGCGGGCACCGTGCGCCTGCGCGACAAGGCCCGTGGTGGTCATGCGCAGGAAGCCGAAGGTCCAGTAGATGGTGTTGAAGAAGATTCCGCCCACGGCAACTCCGCCCAGCGCAGCCGCTCCCGGCAGATGACCGGAGAGCACCGTGTCGACCGTGGAAAGCAACGGCTGCGTCAGGTTGGAGAAGATGAGGGGAATCGCCAGCAGGAAGACCCGCCGATACCAGTACGCCATTGACTCGATTGTAGGTGGGAGAGCGCATGACGCAGGTTCAGCGGGGTGCTGGCTCATCCCCCCGCCAGCCTGCCGGCCTTATCCGCCAGGGTGGCCCGCTGCGACATATGCCCCCCTTGGGCCTGGATATCACATTCAGCGGCGGGTGGATGCTCTCCTCATTCAGCCCTGAAACACAGGCGAGTAGAATCGCTGGCAATTGCTTGTATTCCACCCTGTGATTACCCAAGGTTCTGAAACCGGGAATATACCCAGAAGACTCAATCTCGATAGTCGCACGGAGAGCACGCGTTGGGCGCAAATCGCGATGATGTATCTCAGTCGTTCGCGCTGGTGTTTGACTCGCGGTGAGCGATTTCCAAGCGGTTGCGCCCATTGGCCTTGGCCCTGTAGAGAGCCCGATCCGCGTTTTGAATCAAGGTATCCAGATCGTCCCCTCCATCAAACCAGGCCGCGCCCAGGCTGCATGTTACCCGCACGGCATTGCCTTCCGAAACGATAGGCTCGGCCGCTACCGCATCGCAGATGAGCTGAATCCGCTGCATAGCCTCTTGCTCGCCGAGGCCAGGCAAGACAATCAAGAATTCTTCTCCGCCATATCGACCGATGGAGTCGTAGGCGCGAATGGCCGAACGAAGCCGCCGCGCGATTTCGCGCAAGACATTGTCGCCGAAGTGATGTCCGTAAAGGTCGTTGATATGTTTGAAATGGTCCACATCGGCCATCACGGCCACCAGCAAACTATGTTGGCGGACGGCACGCTTCATTTCTGTCTCCAGGGCAGAGTAAATCGCGCCGCGGTTCAGAATGCCGGTGAGGGAATCGCGCGTAGCCTGTAAGACAAGTGCGGAGCGCGCGTCCAGCAAAGATGCGTTTTTTCTTTCCAGTTCCGCCGTGCGCTCATGTACAAGTCTCATCAGTTCGCGCTGGCGTGTGATGATAAGGCGGTTACTCCACCGCCAGATGCCAGCGACGAACAATGCCAGACCGAGGAGCAGCGCAACGAAAAAAAGCGGCGTTCGCCACCAGGGGGGATGAATCATGAACTCCCGTGACTCGGGCTGCGACGCACGATGGCGGGAGGCGTCAACCGCCACGACCGTCAGGCGGTGCTTGCCCTCCGGGACCAGCGAATATCGAACCTCATGATCGCTGGTCTCCTGCCAGTTGTCATCAACACCATCAAGCATGTAGCGAAAAGTGATGGCGTGTGCTCTGGCAAAGTCGGACGCGGAGAGATGAAAGGTCAGCGGATAGTGTCCCCACCCAACCTGCGCGACCTGATCCGGTGCGAGAGATACCCTTCCCAGCTTTTCTTCGCTAAGCCACACAGAGAGGGGATGATTGAAGAACAACCGCTCGGGGTGGATGTAATGTGCAAGGCCGGCGCTGGTGCCGATCCACACCGATCCATCTTCTTCGGAAAGAAATGCGCCGGTGTCGATGTCGTTCCAAATGAGCCCATCTTCCTGACTGAGGTGTCGCCAGTCGGTCCCATTGAAAACATCAATGCCGGCATCCGTTCCGGTCCAGATCCACCCTCTCTGATCGTTGGCGAGTAAATAGATGTTTCCCGATGCGAGAATGGGGACGGAAACCTGATCAAGCACTATGGCATCGCTGTCGCGCACCCGGAACCGGAGCAACGAAGGAGAGGCCCCGGAAATCCAGAAGGAATTTTCCTTGCCCAAGGCAATTTGAGAGTTGTAGCAGGACCGGTAAAAGGACGGCAAATGGATGCGGCTCCAGCGGTTTCGTTCGAGCCGGAAGACGCCTTGCTCCGAGGTGAACAGGACCGTTCCCGCCGCGTCCTGCACCGCGCGATAGAAACGAGTTTGTGGCACCGTATCCACGGGCGGCCGCACAAGCGAAGGTCT
Organism: Candidatus Sulfotelmatobacter sp.; assembly: GCA_030151135.1. The sequence goes on from JASLEQ010000616.1 coordinate 2,266, forward strand.
TCCGTTTTCGCGATCTACAAAAAACAATCCATCATCGGAGAGCACCCAGATTCGGCCGCCCCGATCGACAAAGATCTGATAAATATTGTGCGCATTGGCAACGATGTTCGACGCGCCGCTGTCCGGGTTGTATTCGACCAGGTTTCCGTTGTCGCTACCGAGCCAAAGATGCCGGTCGGCGGTCTGGGTAACGGTCTGCACGCGGCGTAGATGAAGCTGCAGGTCGTCGGCTTGAGGTTTCAGCCCCAGCGGGCCATTGGTCATTCGTTGGAGTCCCGATTCGGTTCCCAGCCATACATCGGCTTTGTCATCCCGCAAGATCGCCCAGAGAGTCCCGTTCCTGAGGCCGTCGTCGGTTGTCCAGCTTTCCCAGTCGTCGTAGCCCAGCCAGCGTTGAAGCCCGGCTTTGCCTCCATCGAACCAAAGCGAGCCCTGGTCATCATAGAGCATGGTTTGCACGAGGCTATTGGGTAGTCCGTTCTCTTTGGTGAAAAAGGTCCAGCTGCCGCGCTCATGGCGTGCGATGCCCTCGCTCGTATTGAGGAGAATGCGCCCTTGCGGATCTTCAACCATAACGGGCGAGCGCAATTCCAAATCAGACCGCGATAGCTGATCATCCTCAGAAACGAAGCGGGCGGTGTGGGGACGGAGGCGAACAACGTGATAATTTCCTCTGGCCCAGAGATTCCCCTGCCGGTCCATGAGCATAGACCGCCACTGGTCCGATGGAACGCCCTGGACACTTCCCCAGGTCACAATCGTGCTCTGCGTGGATTGACAAAGCTGGTCGCCGCAGCCGAGCCATAATTCTCCCTTGGGACTGGCATAGGCGCTCTTGATATTGGCGAGTTGAGGATGGCGCGCGATTTCGGTTGGGCTGAACGCCGATGTGATTTGCCAGGCCAAACCGCTGCCCTGGGAGCGCGCTTCCATGAGGGAGTGATGGCTGATATAGAACACGCGATTGGGATCGCGGGGAACAATCGCCAATGGGGTTCGCAGGTCCACACTGAGATCCCGCTCGGTGGGTGCAATGTTGTGCACCCCCGCAGCGTCGCGGTAGACCACGCTCTGGGGAGTGCTGGCCCAGATCCTTCCCAGAGAATCCTCGGCAATGCTTTGCACATACGGAACTCTTAAACCTTCGACGGTTTGAAACAAATCGAATCGAGATCCATCAAAGCGGTAGAGCCCGAATTCCGTGCCAACCCACAACCTGCCTGTATGGTCCTGCAGAAGGCAATTCAAGTCGAGGTTTCGCAAACCGTCCCGCTGCGTGAATGCCTGAAAAGTGTAGCGCTGAGTGAAGGCCTCGGCGCACACCAGCAGGAGAAACATCGACAACCTGAGAAAGCGAGAACGCAAGAGTGACGGTATCTGATTTGTTCCTGGCTGTCTCGCGGCCACTGCCAGGCGTTTCCACAATTTAAATCGGCAGGAGTGATCACGCCGGTACTTGATTGGCTGTGGCGATTCCCTCCGGTATGAAGCAATCGTGAGTTGCGAAGGTATTGCGCGCATGCAAACTCCCCGAGGAACCGGCCGAAAGCAGACTCTCCCCCCGACAAGAGTTCCGCATGTCTCCTTCCCGCGACCCCAACGAAGCCGAACGACTCATGCTCCATTCAGGCGAATTGACCGTAGCGTGTCAGGACTAAGCAATATATCGGCGCGTTTGTCGGAAGTTTTAACAATTTTCAAACGCACCAAGGGCTGCGGGCGATGACGGCGAGACTCCGGGGAACAGGATCATTCCTCCCGCGTGTCGAAACGACCCGAAGATCGGAGGTCCCTCAAACGCAAGATCATGAAGGCAGGTTCATACGCCTGGAGACACACCTGGAGAAACAGCACACCCACTCGCGCTCGCTTGCAAATCGAGCCGCGGAGGCGCCCTGCGTTCACCGCGATGGCTTACATACGCCGGCTCGTTGTGGTGAACATGGCAGCCTGAAGCTCAAGAGGTGCGGCTGACCATCGTCGCTGATTCAGCCGGGATCGTCGACTCCACCCATCGCCCAAGCCCCGACCTTGAGCGGGCGGGACCAAGCGCACAAAATATCCCCGAAGAGCGCGATACCTTCTCGCGGTTTGCGCATTGCGATCCGGGAACTGGGCTGCTCTGCGCGATGACCTCGACGCCGCTATCGCTGGCGGATACGACCCTCCTGAAGTGTACTTCCTGGTTATCCAGCAAGCTCGGCATGCCGGAGACACCAACCGCGCGGCGCAGGCCTATGACGTGCTCGCGAGCAAGTATCCCGACTCCTCGTTCCTCTATGAGATCCAGGGCAACACGCTCGAAAATCATTGGGGAGAGCAATGCCGCCAGAGCCTTGCTGCAAAGCGCAATTCAGAAGGCGCCGCGTGCCCCACTGGTTCACCTGCAGCTTGGCGTACTCGGGTGGCGCTGGCCTCCGGCTAAGTAGTTGAGCAATGATGAGAAGGGCTTATTGACAGGGCTTCGCTGCAGGTTCTAGCCTGACTGTAATCGAAGGTGATCCCCCTGCGGACCTCTGACATGACCGAATTCTCGCCAACCCGCGTCTGTTGTTGCTGTCGGTCGGGTACGCGGCGGGAATGTGTCTTCGAGAACTGAAATTTCGGTCCACCCTTCTCATGACCCACCCGCCACCTATGGCAGGGTGGGTTTTTGATTTTCTGAATGGCTCAATCAACGCAAACCCCAGGAGGAAAGATTCAAAATGTCGCTCCGTCTCAATGATCTGGCGCCCGATTTTGAAGCAGAAACTACCCAAGGTCCCATTCGATTTCATGAGTGGATCGGGGATGGGTGGGCCGTGCTGTTTTCTCATCCCAAGGATTTCACGCCCGTTTGCACCACCGAGCTTGGCGCCATGGCGGGCCTCGAAAAGCAATTCGCACAACGGGGCGCAAAGATCATCGGGCTGAGTGTCGATCCGGTCGCCAGCCACAGCCAGTGGGCCACGGACATCCAGGACGTCACCGGCCACGCGGTGAACTACCCCTTGATCGGGGATCCGGAACTGAAGATCGCGAAGCTCTACGACATGCTCCCGGCGGATGCAGGCGATACCTGTGAGGGCCGCACTCCCGCTCTGAATGCAACCGCCCGCAGCGTGTTTGTGATTGGACCCGACAAGCGGATCAAGCTCACCCTGACCTATCCGATGTCGACAGGGAGAAACTTCGACGAGATTCTTCGCGTTCTGGATTCGATCCAGCTTACGGCGAAGCACCGCGTC
>JASLEQ010000121.1 GCA_030151135.1 Candidatus Sulfotelmatobacter sp.
GGGCGATGTAGCCTTCCTCGGCCTCACCCTTCACGCGCATCACATCGATCTCGTCACCCGGCTTGAACTTGGCGTTGCCCTCATGGTCGAGAACTTCCGACAAAGGCAACATACCTTCGGACTTCGCGCCGATGTCCACCACGACATGCGTACCTGTCAGCTTGAGCACGGTGCCCTTGATGACGCGGTCTTCGCTTACAGCTTCTTCGGCCTCGGTCGTGAAAGTCTCAAGCGCCGAAGCGAAATCTTCGACGGGAGCTTTCTCGTCGGCTGCGGAAGCGTGCGCCTGGGCCTGCTCTGAGGCGGACGCATCCGGTTGAGCTTGTTGTTGCTCGGCTGTTGGTTCAGCTTCTGTCATAACGGTGGAAGTGGAGTCGGAATGTTGGGCGGTGGTGTCGTCGAACAAGGTTATGCCTCTCTGGTGATCGGATGCGGGGCTTGCGCTGCGGACTGCTGGACGAGTCGTTTGGTTGTGGTGGGCCCACCCTGGCGAGTGAGCTTGGACAATCCCAGCTGTCGGACGTTTTACAAAGAACCCGCGTCCAATGGGAACTCTTCGACTATAGCAACCGCGCGCGAACAGTGTCAAACGCCAAATCCGGCGCATGTTACAGCAATGTTTCAAGTTACAGTTTTCCCAACAAACTCTCATCTGCTACCCTGCCTTGCTATGGATTATCTATGGACGCCTTGGCGGTATGCGTACGTCTCAGGCACCGAAAAAACCAGCGGATGCGTTTTCTGCGAAGCGCCCAAAGAGAAAAATGACGAGAAAGCGCTGATCGCATACCGCGGCGAGCATTGCTTCGTGATTCTGAATGCGTATCCGTACACGCCGGGACACGTAATGGTCGTTCCGTACCTGCATCTGGACGAGTTACGGAAGCTCTCGACCGAGGCTGCTTCTGAAATGATGAAATTGTCGCAACGCATGGAGTCTGCGTTGCGGGAGCTTTACCATCCTGATGGGATCAATTTGGGGATGAACGTCGGAAAAGCGGCTGGAGCGGGGATTGCAGGCCATATCCACATGCATGTCTTGCCCCGGTGGGTGGCGGACGCGAATTTCATGTCGGTTGTGGGCGAGACGCGGGTGCTACCGGAGACACTGGACGTGACCTGGGGAAAGATCCGGGAGGCGCTGCGGCGTCCGTGATCCCTCAAGAATTGGCTAAAGCAGATCTGCGGCGTCAGAACCGTACCGGGGGGTTGTCGCCACTTACCTTGTTAACTCAGTAGTGCTTCCATTTCCTTTTCGTCGATCACGGGCACATTCAATTCCTTCGCTTTGTCGAGCTTCGAGCCTGCATCTGTGCCCGCCACGACGTAGTCTGTTTTTTTGCTGACCGAGCCGGTCACCTTCCCACCGGCGTCTTCGATCATTTTCTTTGCTTCGTCTCTCGTGTACTTGGTAAGCGTGCCGGTCAGGACAAAAGTCTTCCCGGTGAGCTTGGTGCCACGTTCTTTCTTTTCGCACCTGAACGCCAGTCCGGCTTTGTTAAGCCTCTCGACAAGCTTTCGATTCGCCGGATTGCCGAAAAATTCCGCGATGCTTTCGGCAATCTTCGGACCGACTTCACCAACATTTTGCAGTTCTTCGATAGTGGCCTGGGTTATGGCATCCATGGATCCGAAGTGTTCAGCGAGAAACTGCGCAGTGCGCTCGCCCACCATTCGGATGCCGAGTCCATAGATGACCCGATCCAGAGGAAGAGTCTTCGAGTTCTCTATTTCGTCGAGGATGTTTTGCGCCGATTTATCGGCGAAACGTTCGAGCGACAGCAGATCTTTTTTCGTCAACTGGTAAATGTCGGCGACGTTCCGGACCAGGCCGCGATCGATCAACTGGGCGACGAGGGATTCTCCCATCCCGTCGATGTTCATTACACCGCGGGAAGCGAAGTGCAAAATGGTCCCCATCAGCTTCGCCGGGCAGTTGGCATTGACGCAGCGAAAGTCGACCTCGCCTTCGGTTCGGGCGACCTTGGTGCCGCAGACCGGGCATTTTTCCGGGGCTTCAATGTGCTTTTCCCCACGAGGGTGGGCGTCGTCACTGACAACTTTGGTGACTTTGGGGATTACGTCGCCACCGCGTTCGACCTGGACATAATCTCCGATCTTTACGCCGAGGCGGCCGACTTCGTCCATGTTGTGCAGGGTCGCGTTGCGAACCGTTGTGCCTCCAATCGGCACGGGCGCGAGTTCGGCCACTGGAGTCAGCTTCCCTGTGCGGCCCACTTGCCAGCGGACGTTCTCCAGTTTTGTGACTCCGCCGCGAGCTGCGTACTTGTACGCGATCGCCCAGCGTGGGGCCTTGCCGGTAAACCCGAGTTCGTCTTGCAACGACGTGCGGTCAACTTTGATGACGATGCCGTCGATTTCGTACGGAAGTGAATCGCGCTTGCCTTCCCACTGCTGGATGAATCCCCAGACTTCTTCCATCGAGTGGACAAGTTTCCGGTATTGGTTGACCTTGAATCCGGCCTTGTCGAGGGCAGTGAGTGTTTCCCAATGGCGGCCGAAGTAGGTGCGGCCGTTTTCGAGCAAGATGTAGGGGAAGAAATCCGTGCGGCGAGCTGCAGTGACATTCGGGTCCAACTGGCGGACGGTGCCAGCCGTGAAATTGCGAGGATTCGCAAATGTCGGCAGGCCGTTCTTTTCGCGTTCCTCATTCACTTTCTTGAATGCGGCGGTGGGCATGAGCAGTTCGCCGCGGGTCTCGAAAGTGGGCGGAATTCCCGCCTTCTTCAATTTGTCGAGATCAATTGATAACGGGATGGAGCGAACGGTACGAACGTTCAACGTAACGTCTTCCCCTACCGATCCATCGCCGCGAGTTACGCCGCGGAGAAGTTTCCCATCTTTGTAGGTGAGGGCCAGGGACATGCCGTCGAGTTTAAGTTCGCAGACATAATCGACGTCCTTTCGATCGCTGAGTTCATGGACGCGGCGCTCCCACGCTCGCAACTCCTCTTCGCTGTAGGTGTTGTCGAGCGATAACATTGGCGAAGAATGCCGGACTTTAACGAATCCTTCGCGTGGTTTGCCGCCTACGCGCTGCGTGGGGGAGTCGGGTGTGATCAGAGATGGGTTTTCTGATTCAAGATCCTTCAATTGCTGCATCAGTTGATCGAATTCCTGATCGCTGATGGCGGGCTGATCGAGAACGTAATACAGGTATTCGTGCTGGCGGATTTTGTCGCGGAGGGTCTCAATCTTTCTTGCGGCATCTTTTGCGGCGGGCATCGCAAAAGATTATATGCGGGAGAGGAAGACGGAAAAATGCCGGCGATGGATCAGTCAGCCCGCAGGTTCGTTAATGGTAAATACGCAACCAGCAAATTGAAGACCCGAAGGATGCCGGTTGCTGGTCATTCAGAAGCATCAGACGAGGTCGTCGACAGTCAGTGGGTGTGAGCCGCCCTTCCAGGAATCGTCAAATTGCTTCTGGACAAATCCGGCGTCATAGTTGCGCTTCTGCTGCAACAAGGACTGCTGCAATCCAAAGAGCGAGCGGGGATTGCGCGGGTTGCGATCAAGATCTTCGCGGAAGACTTTTTCCGCTCCGGTCGCATCGCCACTGATCAACAAGGCTCCGCCAAGATTCTCCCGGACCGGATAAAACCAGTCAGGCGGTTCGCCATAGTTCAGTTTGTCTTGGATTGCGACGGCTTCACGCAGTCTGGAGATTGCGCTGGCGGAATCTTTCTTTGCGATCGAGATCCTGGCCGCCATCACGTCTTCTGCGATTTTCATAATGTCCTTCGCTTTATTGTTGATGGGCATTTGGAAGATCACGTCTGGTGGAGTTGCGGCCTCAGCGTCGGCAACAATTTTGTACTCGGCTTCAGCTTCGGCAATTTTGCCTGTGCCAGCTAATGCCAGACCGCGTCCGAAGTGCCAGAATACGGTCGCTGTCTTCATCGAAGAATCGGGCGCGGGCATTTTCAGAATTTCGTTCCAGTGATGGAACCGAACCTCCACCGCCATCGGGATTGTCATGAAACCTTCCAGAGGCGGCATGTCTTTCACGTGAGGACCTACGTTGGCTACCAGGAGGTCGGCATTTTTGCGTGCTTCCGGGTAGCGGCCATTCATGGCTCCGCAGATGGCGACGAAATGCAAATTGTGGCTGTAGTACATCATCGGGTAGATGCCCTGCTCGCCGCTCTGCTTGATGTAAGCGCGGTCGACTTCGGCAGCTTGTTCGTTCGTTTTCACTGCGGCCTCGTAATCGCCGGTCCGGATGTAGATGTGGGCTGGCATGTGCACGATATGGCCGGCGCCCGGTGCGAGTGATGCAAGGTGGTTCGCGCCGGCCAAGGCTCGCTCTGGATTCGGTGAGGCTTCGACAGAATGGATGTAATAGTGGACGGC
>JASLEQ010000124.1 GCA_030151135.1 Candidatus Sulfotelmatobacter sp.
AACTGGGGACCCACAATCCGCCATTTCTGCTTTCCGGCGCGCGCTTGCCTCCGATTCAATGCTTACGGAGGCTCACTATCGCTTGGCACAGCTCTATCGCCGTACCGGAGACGAAGCGAATGCGCGTCGCGAGCTTTCAGAATATAAAGAGCTGGCCGCATCAGAGGCGGTGAAGACGGAGAGAGAGCGTCACGAAATTCAGCAATTCGTGATCTCCTCGCACGACCCCGGGATTCCAAAAGAACAACCGTGAAAGTTGGAGGAGAGCGATCTAAACGACTCTCCTCCGTGCCTGGTTAGAAGTGGACTTTCGCCGCGAATTGGATAAGACGCGGATTGTTCACCGTCTCCGTGATCACTCCGAAGTTGGACGAGTCAATATCCGTCCCAGGGCTGAAGAACTGCGGATGATTGAAGACGTTGAAGAATTCCGCGCGGAATTCGAGGCTCGTTCGCTCGGTGAAATGGAAGAACTTCACCGCGGACATATCCGTGTTCACGAACCCTGGACCCCATAGTGGAGTTCGGCTAGCGTTGCCAAGTTCACCTTGTGCCGGATCAGAGAAACAACTCGTGTTAAAGAATTGATTCACCGTCCAATCGCTCATTTGTCCATTGCAGGTCTGATTCGGTCGGTTCGTGGCGCTCGCGAAGTTCACACCGGAGTTGTTGGAACTTGCGGTGAAAAACAACGGGAACCCAGACATGATTCTTTCAATCACGTTGAGCTGCCATCCACCCAACGCGGCGTCCACGCCTTTATTCCAGGTGCCGCCGAACTCCCGGCCACGGCCGAACGGCAGATCGTAGATCACGCTCGCCGTGAAGTTATGGTTCTGCGAGATCTGCGAAAGCGCCCAGTCGTTTTGCGAAGTACCCGGCAGAGGGTAATAGGTTGCTCCAGTGCTGGTGCCTACTCCATCAGCAAATCCGGTGTCGAGCGCGCGAGCATGCGTGTACCCGATGAGAGCATACAGGCCATGCTTCGCATTCTTGGTCTCGGCCTTGATCTGCAAAGAATCGTAATGCGCGCGTCCGATGTCATTAGCGTTGGAAATCGTGCCGTATTGAGGATAGGGCGTGCCAAATGCCGCTCCACCGGCTCCGCACCCCAAGGTATATCCAGCCACCACTCCACAAGCGGCAGGCGAGCTGACGTTCAAGTTCATGCCGTCCACCAGGATGTGGGAGCTGCGCGAACCTGCATAGCCTACGGTTACGACAACGTTGCCAGGAATTTCACGTTCGATGTTCAAGTTGTACTGCTGCACTCGACCGATCTTGAAGTCGAGATTCTGCGACTGCAGGTTCCCACTGAAGGTGGATGGATCCGTGGGTTGCGTCAGGATCGGAAAGCCCTGCGACATGGTTTTGCCGGTGGGGGTGAAGGAACTCGCGCACGCTGCAGTCGCAGTGGGGCAGAGATCGGGGAAGAACGCTGAGAACGCGGACTCCTGGAAGAATGGAGGATTTTCCCACAAGCCCTGCCCACCCTGGTTCCAGGAAGAATCGTGGAAAATTCCATATCCTCCGCGGATGGCGGTCTTCGAGCTCCCAAACGGCTTCCATGCGACACCGATGCGCGGCTCGACGGCTGTTTTGTCCATCGAGATGCCAACCGTTCCGTTGGAATTCACACCGGGAATCAGGAACTGTCCGTTGGCAAAGTCGAAGTTGGACTGGCGGTTATCGACTTCGGTGATTGGTGTGACGAAAGCCCATGCCAGTCCCAGGTTCAACGTCAGATCCTTTCGCACCTGCCAGTCATCCTGGATGTAGGGGCGATACAGTTTCCAGCGGCGTCCCGTGGTTGCTCCCTCGAAGGTCTGGTCGTGAAGCGCGAGGTCAGGCAAACCGAGGAGGAAGTCTGCCATGTTATCGCCACCGCCGAATCCGGCCGAGGCGATGGTGCTGCCTGGGGCTGTCCCCGTGGCGCTCGTCCAGGAGTTGGTGTAAACCCAGTAGCCGTCCTGAAAGGCGTTGGTCAGAACGTTCATCTGGTTCGCACGCACTTCGCCGCCGATGCGAATGTTGTGGTTCCCGCGGATCATGTCGAAGGAATCCGACACATCGAAGATGTTCGTACCGCCTTGGAATGGAGCAAATCCACGGTCTCCAAGGCCCCAGTACCCGCCGCCGATGCTGGTAGCGGTCAGTCCGCAACTCACCCCTCCGAGATTGGCGCCCGGTATACCCAATACGTTGCCTTCGCAACTACCGCTACCGAAGGAGTTGATGTGGTTGAAAATGCGGTCGTATCCGAATTTCGCCTCGTTCACGGAACTATTGCTGAAGATATGCGTCTCCGCGATTTCGGCGTTGCGTCCGTGATTCGTGATGTTCTGAGTGCTGGAAAATGGATCCGGTTCAGCAAACCCCGGCGAACCACCGGGCAGAAAGACCGTCGCCTGGTCATAGCTGAAGCGTGCAAACAACCGATCGTTGGTTGTGAGATTGTGGTCGAGACGAACGTCGAACGATCCTTCGTCGAGCTTCTTGGTAGGCGAGCTGATGTAATTTCCTGCGGGATTCCCTGACAGATTGGGCAGCGGGAAGAGATTAATCATCTTCTGCGCAATGGGATCGATCAGAGCCTGGGGAATTATGTTGCAGGGGGTGCCCGCACCTTGCGTTCCATCGGCGGCTACCGGCAGCGCGTTACCGCTACCGTCGCACATGAATGGATCACGTACCGCAGTCTGCACGCCTCCCACGGTTGCGAGATGCGTGCTGTACGGGTTGTAGAGCTGAGCCGTTAGCGAACTGAAGTCGCCGCTGTGCATGCCCACCGTCGGAACGAAGCCACCGAAGAAATTCTCGCCAGTGCGGCGTTTCGTACCCTGGTAGTCGATGAAGAAGAATGTCCGGTCTTTCTTGATGGGTCCGCCCAAAGAGAAGCCGAACTGGTTCAGGTTGAACTTTTCCTTCGTCTGCGCGAAATAGCTCTTTGCATCGAGAACCGTGTTACGGAAGAACTCGAATGCCGTGCCATGAAATCCGTTAGAACCCGACTTGGAGGTAATCAGTACGGTTGGACCCGCACGGGTACCGTATTGCGCCGAATAATTGAAGGTAAGAACTTTGAATTCCTGGATCGCATCAATCGAGGGAATAACCGCAATGCCTCCGGCCGTGAGCTCATTGTTGTCGGTGTCATCAAAAAGCCAATCGGTACTGCTGGCGCGGGAGCCGCCGACTGAAAGTGAAAACGAGCCGCGGGTAGAGACTTCGCTGCTTCCGCCGCCGTTAAAGAAGCTGTTCGGATTCGTTTCCTGGGTGGTGCCCGGTGTCAGGGTGGCGAGTTGGACGAAATCGCGTCCGTTCAGCGGAAGCTGGGCGACCTGCTGCTCGTTGATCACCTGGCCGAGTGTAGGATTCGTCGTCTGCACCACGACTTCTTCCGTACCAGCCTGGACCTCTACCTTTTCCGAAACGGATGCCGGCGACATCGAGAAATCAACTTCTCGATGCTCGTCGACCTGCAGCTTGATGTCATTCTGCTGGACGGTTTGAAAGCTCGGCGCCGACACTTCGACGTTGTAGATGGCGACCGGGAGCAGGGGGATCGTATAGTGACCAGAACCATCGGTCGTCGCTGAACGCTCGATGCCTGTGCCTTGGGAGTGAATACTCACTTTAGCGTTAGGAATTACGGAACCGGACTTATCGCTGACGGTTCCGGAAAAACTCCCGTTGGCTTGGGCGCGGGCTTGTATGGATGACAGGAGAAACAGAACACCGACAATCGCCAGCGCATGAAATATTTTGCTCTGCATCGCTTCGCCTCAATCGTGTATTTCGACCAGCAAAACCCGTGGGTAATTTGTAAAGCGATCAACCTTTGATACGTTTCAAAGCGCGACGCGAAATTTAATTTCAGCCGCTTCAGAAGTCAAGAAAAATTCTCTGATGTGACCCCGTAAACCCCTGCTGAATTGCGTACAACCGTCGCGCGAACAGGATTCTTATGTAGGGAGCAAGGAACTCGACGACGCCCGCTCGCTCCTCTGTTTCCACTCGGTTTCAAAGCGCTGGCGATCAAAGAACGACATCTGCGTTCCGATGCCGGTGGTTGACAGCCCCGCATAAAGGTTCGCCCTCGTCACTGCCTCTTTCTCGGTGCATCCCTCACCAAGAAATACGGCGAAGCTTCCGATGAAGGCATCGCCCGCTCCGGTGCTGTCAACGCTTTTCACAGAAAATGCGGGAAGGTGCTCCATGGAGTCACGGCTGGCCAACAGGGATCCGTTGGCTCCGAGGGTAATGATGGTCCGCTGAATGCCGCTCTCCAGGAGTTTCTTGGCGCAAGCCTTTGCCTCTTCAACACTGTTGACCGGCAGGCCGGTGATGTTTTGCGCCTCGCTCTCATTGGGCACAAAATAATCGAGCCCAGCTAGCCTTTCCACGTCCACAGGCTGTGCCGGCGCCGGATTGAGAATGCAGCGGATTCTGTGTTTTCGTGCGAAGGCTACTGTGTAGTACACCGTTTCGAGTGGGATCTCAAACTGCAGCACGATGCAATCTGAGGACGACAGCACATCCGCGGCAGCATCCACATCCGCAGGAAGGAGCGCATCATTGGCGCCTTTTACCACCAGGATTCGGTTCTGCCCGCTTGGATCAACGAAAATCGGGGCGACCCCGCTGGAATAGCCGTCCACCTCCTTGACCTGCGAGGCGTCAATGCCAAGCTTCTTAAAGTTAGCGATTGTGGCCGGCCCGAATAGGTCCTTCCCGACCCTCGCAACCATCAGAACTTCCGCACCGCATAAGCGAGCGGCGGCGGCCTGGTTCGCGCCTTTCCCGCCGAATCCCAGATGGAAGCTCTGCCCCAATATCGTTTCGCCGGGATTTGGGAATCGATCGGTAAAGGTGGTGAGGTCGATGTTTGCACTGCCAACCACTGCGATTCGAGGTGTTTTCATAGTCATTGCACAAGACAGAATTGAAATTCATTGAAACGCACCACATACCTCTCGTTGCTTTACCGCTCTACTCCCCGTAAGGCACCCAGATATTTTTCACCTGGGTAGCGTGTTCGAGGTACCAGCGTCCTTCTCCCTGTTCAAGATCAAGCCAGTTGATTTTGTGTCCATCGTTGGTGAACACCTGCTTCAGATTGCCGACCGAATAAAGCTTCGCTGCAGTCGCACTCTCTTGATCCGCAAAGCACCAGATCGCATCCACGTCGTCGTGCTCGGCTAACGTTTTGAGCAGTTGAGCGCGCTGGCCGGATATGAGATTGACAGCCCCAGCCGGCACATCGCTGGTGTCGAAAACCTGGTACAAATCGCCAATGATCAACGGATAGTTCTCCGATGTGACCGCCACTGCAGTATTTCCGCAGGCCAGCACGGGAAGCAGAAGCGACAGCAAGCCGAGCAGCGGATATTCGTCAGGACAGACAATCCCAACTGTCCCGACGGGCTCGTTCATCGCGATGGAAATGCTGCGCATGGGAGGGCTGTGCACTGCACCGTCGAACTTGTCCGCCCATGCAGCGTATGAGAATGTGCGCTGGATGGCCGCCTCAACCTCTTTTCTTGCCTCTTGTGTTCCTTTGACGTACGCCAGATGCTGAGCGATTTCCTGCTCGCGCAGTGCCAGGTTTTCGGCCACGTAATACAAGACTTGCGAACGAAGATGCGCGGTCGCCTTGGACCATGCAGTCCCGTTGCGAGCAGCTTGCACTGCATTGCGAATGTCCTTACGATTTCCCGAAGGGGCTTCACCGAGTAGAACTCCGTCCGGCGAACGTACCTCGAAGCTGTATCCGGAGTCGGGCCGCGCCTGCTTTCCTCCAATGTAGAGCTTCACCGTGCGATCCACGGGGGGCAGTTTGCTCCCAGCTTTCGGCGCCAGTTTCTCAGTCGGTTTCTGCGATCGCGAAGCAGATTGCCTGGAGTGTCCGTGCCGGATCCATTTCGGCTGTAGGTACTCCAGCAATCCTTCCCTGCCACCTTCACGGCCGAAACCACTCTCTCGGTAACCGCCGAAGCCACATGCCGCATCAAACAGGTTCGTCGAATTCACCCAAACCACTCCGGCCTTCACCTGCGCCGCAACTTGTAATGCTAGGTTGACGCTCTCACTCCACACGCTTGCTGCTAGACCGTAGGCGGTGTTGTTCGCCAACTCGACGGCCTCCGACGGAGTCCGGAATGTCATTGAAGCCAGCACGGGACCGAAGATCTCCTGCTGCGCAACGATCGAGCTTGGCTGGACGTTGCTGAGCAACGTCGGCGGAAAGTAAAGTCCCTTTACCGGCATCTGGATTTCGGGCTGCCAGCAGGTCGCCCCTTCTGCGATTCCGCACTCGACGAGATGCCGTATTCTCTGGAGTTGCACCGGCGCAACAATGGCGCCGATATCGATCGCTTTGTCCAAAGGCGACCCGACGCGCAGCGCGCCCATGCGCTCTTGTATCTTGAGGATCAAGACTTCTGCAATACTCTCCTGCATTAGGAGTCGTGATCCTGCGCAGCAGACTTGTCCCTGGTTGAGCCAGATCCCATCAACTAATCCTTCGACCGCACTATCCAGGTCGGCGTCTTCAAAAACGACGAACGGTGACTTCCCCCCCAACTCGAGAGACAGACGCTTGGATTGCGCCGCTGTAGCGCGCCGGATAGCACGCCCAACCTCGGTCGAGCCAGTGAACGCAATTTTGTCTACATCCGCATGTTGGACGAGCGCTTCCCCCGTACTCCCATCTCCGGTGACAATGTTGACGACTCCGGGAGGAAGCTCGATCTCACGACAGATATCCGCGAATGCCAGTGCGGTGATTGGCGTAAACTCTGCCGGCTTCAGGACAACCGTGTTGCCGGTCGCCAACGCTGGGGCAATCTTCCACGCCAGCATCAGGAGCGGAAAATTCCAAGGGATGATTTGTCCAACGACTCCGCAAGGCTCGTATTCCGGAAACTCCCTGTCGAGCAATTGCGCCCATCCCGCGTGGTAGTAGAAATGTCGCGCAACCAGGGGGATGTCGATGTCTCTGCTCTCGCGGATGGGTTTACCGTTATCGATGGTTTCCAGCACTGCTAATCTTCGCGAGTGACGCTGCACGGCTCGCGCCATGGCGTATAGATAACGGGCCCGCGCATGAGAACCTAGACCGCGCCATTTGGGAAGAGCCGATCGAGCGGCCTTTACCGCGCGGTCAATGTCGACCGCGGAGCCCTGTGCAACCTCCGCAATGTTTTCTCCGGAAGCAGGATCGATCGTTTCAAAGAATGCACGTTCCCCAGGCGCAGTCCATCGCCCATCAATGAAGTGTTCAAATCGGCGCTGGTGACCGTCGAGCCATTCGAGGGCATCCTTCGGGTCTTCGGGGGCAGGCCCGTATTCCAGCGTCGAAAACTTTCCAGCTATGCTCATCCGCTCCTCGATTACGCGATGGGGTGGTGATAGTCCGCGGAATACCGGCCCGTGGTGAAATGTTCGAGTTGCCGCTCGATATCGTTCAACAGTGAGCTGGCGCCGAAACGGAACAGTGATGGGCGGGTCCATGGCTCACCCAGCTCATCCTTCATCATCGATAGCCACTCAATGGATTCCTTCGCGGTACGAATACCGCCTGCGGGCTTGAAACCGACTGCCATCCCCGTCCGTTGCGCATACTCCCGGATCGCGCGGACCATCACCAAGCCTACTGGCAACGTCGCGTTTACGGTTTCTTTTCCGGTCGAAGTCTTGATGAAGTCTGCCCCAGCCATCATGGCCACGAAGCTCGCCCTGCCGACGTTGCGAAGCGTGACCAGGTCCCCCGTGCCAAGAATTACCTTCATGTGAGCACGACCACACGCACGCTTGAATTCCGCTATTTCATCGTAGAGCGCTTGCCAGCGTGCACCGAAGACGTGCGCTCGTGTGATTACGACGTCAATCTCCTCAGCCCCTGCTTCGGCGGAACGGCGAATTTCGGCAATGCGTTCTTCTACCGGTGAAAGGCCAGCCGGAAAGCCTGTCGAGACTGCGGCCACGGGAATACCGCTCCCCGCCAGCGCGTGTACCGCGGTTTCTACAAATCGGTGGTACACACAAACCGCACCGACTTTAATGGGCAATGCTTCGATTCCAAGTTGTTGGACGAGATCCTGTCGCAAGGGACGACGCGCCTTCGCGCATAGACGGCGAACTCGCTCGTCGGTATCGTCTCCGGAAAGGGTCGTCAGGTCCATGCAGGTGATTGCCCTCAGCAACCATGCAGCCTGCCACTCCTTCTTGACGGTCCGGCGCGCCACGTGAGTTTGCGCTCTGCGTTCTACTGCGCTGGTGTTCACGCGCACCTGGTCTAGCCAGTCGAGGTTGAGTGCGATACCCCGATTGGACAGCAGCGGTTGTCGCCCGAGAAAGACCAACGGCTTTTCCTCTTCGCGAACGTTCTCCACCGTCTCGTGCGGCATAGCGCCGAATTGTACTGCAACCCAGCAAAAAACGTTTCAAAATTTTCTTGACACCTATTCTCATGGGCCGCTAGGCTACGTCGCCATAACCGGAGGAGTGTTTTTGCCTAGCTCTATCGTTCGTAGTACGGCGACGTGCTCATTCCTTTTTCTCTTCCTCATAGCGTCCTGCGCTACTGCCTTCTCAGCTCCCAAGAAAGTCATTCTTGATACCGACCCCGGCACGGACGACGCGATGGCGTTGATGTTGGCCTTGAATTCGCCCGAACTTGACGTGCGTGCGATTACCGTAGTTCCAGGAAATGTCACGGCGGCACAAGGACTCGAGAATGCGCTTCGGATGGTCTCTCTCGCCAACCGTTGCGACATACCGGTTGCCGGTGGTGCGCAGCATCCTCTGTTTCAGAAGCTGATTACGGCAGAGTTCTGGCATGGAAAGAACGGTTTGGCGAATATCGAGCTGCCGCAATCCAAATGCAAAGCAGATGGACGGTTTGGTCCCGATGTCATCATCCAGATGGTGCATGCCGCCCCCCATGAAATCACGCTTGTTCCAGTCGGGCCACTCACCAATATTGCGCTCGCCGTCCTCAAGGACCCTTCCATTGTTCCGCTGGTAAAGGATGTGATTATCATGGGCGGCGGAATCAGTGGTGGCAACGTAAATGCCGCCGCCGAAGCCAACATCTTCAACGATCCCGAAGCGGCCCAGATTGTGTTCCAAGCGGGATGGACGGTCACCATGGTCGGCCTCGATGTGGGTGACAAGACCCTGCTCTCCCAAAAGTATCTCGATCAGCTCGGACAGACACATGGCCCCATCAATGACTTCATCCACTCGGTAGCGAAGTACTTAGTCGATCTCTCGGCACAATTTGGGTCACCTGGCACTCCGATGTACGATCCCCTGGCCGTAGGGGTCGCCATTGACGCCTCTCTGGTGAAAGCGCCCGAAATGCACGTTGACGTCGAAACCAGGGGTGAGTTCACTCGCGGCGAAACCGTCGCCAATCGGCACGGCATGGTCGAGCGCAACGTCCTCCACGGGGATCGATACATGATCGAGGGTGTCGACAAGGTCGCACCCAACGCCAAAGTCTGCGTCGACGTAGACGCTGACCGCTTTCTGCAGATGTTCGTTTCACGAATCCAAGGCAAATAAGGCCCAACGCGCGAAGGAGACTCATGTTCACTCCCAGCACTCTCACCATCGCCTTAGTCATGATGATCACCAGCGCGGTCTGCTGGGGATCCTGGGCTAACACCTACAAGGGAGTGAAGAACTATCGGTTCGAGCTGTTTTATTGGGACTACGCCGTCGGTATTTTCCTCGTCTCCCTGCTCTTCGCCTTCACCCTTGGCAGTACTGGGCAAGATGCGCACAGTTTCCTGAACAATGTTCGCGCCGCCGATACTTCCAATATCGTGCACGTCCTGGTAGGGGGGGCCATCTTTAACCTTGCCAACCTGCTGCTGGTGGCGGCCATCGATATGGCCGGCTTGGCGGTGGCGTTCCCAGTCTCGATCGGTATCGCACTGGTGGTGGGAGTGGTTCTCAGCTATGCATTGCAACCCAAGGGCAACGCCCTCCTGCTTGCGCTGGGTGTCCTGTGCGCGCTGGTTGCTGTCATTCTCGACGGCAAGGCGTATGGAGCGCTCAGAAGCACGGGACGAAGCGTATCCACCAAGAGCATCGTGACCTGCATCGTGTCGGGCGTCCTGATGGGTTTGTGGGCGCCTTTCGTGACCCATGCGATGACGCGGGGAAACACGCTGGGGCCGTATAGTGTCGCGGTATTCCTGACGCTGGGTGCGCTGCTTTCCTGCACAATCTGGAATATTTATTTCATGAGGCGTCCGCTGGTGGGCGAACCGGTCAGTTTCGCCGGATTTTTTCAAGGTCCGATGTCCGGGCACGCGCTGGGTTTGCTTGGGGGGGTGATCTGGGGTACCGGCACCGTGTTCAACCTGGTGGCTGCCAATTTCACCGGGGTCGCCATTTCTTATGCCATTGGACAATCGGCGCCGATGGTGGCGGCTTTCTGGGGCGTATTCGTCTGGAAAGAGTTCGCGGGTTCACCGGGCAAAGCGAAGCTCTATCTCGGGATGATGTTCGTCTTTTATGCCTTCGCGATCATCCTGGTGGCGCGAGCGAACGGATAAGCCTCCCGGTGGGATGTACTCACAAGTAAACCCACCCCCCTCCCCCACCCCGTTCCTGTTTGCAGCGACTTAGAGGGTGTACTCTGCCTAAAATATAGATTGCAGGAATTTTATTGGCAAAATATTGCATTCGCTCGATTTAACTCCCGTTTTCGCTCCAAATCCTTAAAACCACTTCTTCGATCCTGTTTACTGCGCGGTTAAGGGCTATCGGGAGACCGGAACAATCTCCCACATGCGCAGAATAGCCCAGGCTTGTCACGAAGTATGTGATGGATGAAGCCGTCGAGCGTGAGGGAGATCACAGGAAGCAGAATCGCACCCGGGGCACGGCGGGGGGGTGGGCAAAGAAAAAGGCCCGCCGGAAGGCGGGCCAGAAGTTCAGGAGAGTTTCCTCTCCTGAGGAGTTACTCAACTTAGAAGATGAACTTCGCAACAAGCTGCATGGTGCGCGGATTGTTGGAGAAGGCCAAAGTTGGCTGGTTGAAAGTAGGCGAACTCACCGTCACAAAGCTGTTGATGGCGGTGTTGCCAATCGGTGCAACCGAGCTGATGTAACCACCCACATACTGCGAGTGGTTGAAGACGTTCAGTGCCTGCGCCTGGAACTCGAACGACGTGTGTTCGGTGAAGTTGAAGCGCTTCACCGCCGTCAGATCGAAGTTGTTGGTGTGCGGTAAGGCAACGGTATTACGTGGTGCCGTTGCCAATGCGCCGACGCCAGCGGTGATGTACTGGGCGTTCGGATTTGCCGCAGCGTAAGCGACGAGGTAAGGATAGCTCGCGCTGGAACCGCAGACCGTACCAGAGGGCAGAGAACTGGTGCAAAGTGGATTCACGGCAGAACCGGTTCCGGTAATCCCCGTCGGGTTGATGATGGTGCGATCGCCGGCGGTGTCACCGTTCAGGTTCGAGTCGATGCCGCTTTGCGCGTCATAGTACTCAGGCGACTGGAAGGTGTAGACCGGAGCGACTTCCCAGTTCCCCACCACATTCTTCATGAACCAGTTGGAGTTCTTGAAGGCAGCGTAGTCGTAGAGCAGTTCCACGGTCACGCGGTGGCGCCGGTCTAGAGCAGACGTACCGTAGTCAGCCCGAACATTCTGGGCGTCCTGCGGACGACGAGG
The DNA here is from genome assembly GCA_030151135.1 of Candidatus Sulfotelmatobacter sp. The sequence goes on from JASLEQ010000124.1 coordinate 11,702, forward strand.
TGTCAACAGCGTCGAGAAGACCTCGGCGGTTGAATCGTCAAACGCATGGCTCCAGGTCCAAGCGGCCTGGAACTGCAGTCCGTTGCTGAAGTTGCGGCTGAACTGCGTCTGCAGTCCATGGTAAAGGGAGTTGCCGTACGGTTGGTACGAGGTGATTTTGGAGGTGAAATTGTTGGCCAGGTAGGCAGGCACAATTTCTCCGCCCGCCGCATAGGCTGATTTCAACGCACCCAAATTATTCGTGAGTGCGTCGATCGTAGCCTGGGAAGGCGTGTTGATGTAAGTCGGCAGGTAATTCGAAGAGTTCACGACCGGCTGACGGTTGATCTGGTCTTGCACCGGCAGGTGAATTCCGCGGGTTCCGACGTAACGGACATCCAACGTGTACTTGTTGGCGAAGACATGCTGTATTCCGAGGTTCCAGCTTTCGGTGTAGGGCAATACCTGGTTGGGATTGAAGCCAGCCGTGGCTGCCGCAGCCGATGCCTGATCCGGGAAGGTGGTTACACCTGCGCCATTGCCGGCCGGCAAACCGCCGCTAGCAAGGAACTTGGTGAAATTGCCGCTGCCCGGGCCACCGCCGTAGTAGCAGGTTGCGCTAGGTACGTTGCCTACGTCGCAGGTAGAACCAAGCTCCGGAGGAACGCTCAGCAAGCCAAGGTTGTCAAACAACACGTCATACGCCATGCCGAAGCCGCCGCGGATGGACGTGTCGCCCGAGGTTCCTGGCGAGTACGCAAAGCCGACGCGCGGTGCAAAGTTCGTGTACTGCGGTTGGGGAGAGTTGAACTGGATGAGGCCAGGTACGCTGGCAATCTGGTTCAACGACTGCAACCGCTCGGAGAACGGAACCGAGGTGAACTCGTAGCGCAGACCCAAATCGAGAGTCAGGTGCTGCGAGACTTTCCACTGATCGCCACCGTAAGCATAGATGGCGCTCTGGTCGCCGTAGTAGGTAGTGTTACCGGCGGAACGCTCGCCGATGTAGTCAGGAGCCACGTCATACAAATATTGGCTGGTGTAGCTCCATTCATAATCACCGCGGGAGCGTTGGGTGAAGCCCTGAGGTGAAATGTATTTGCGGCCTTCCACACCGAACTTGAAGTTGTGGTGACCGTGGACCCAGCTGACGTTGTTGGTGGCTTGATAAATGTTCTGAATGCCGAACTGGGGAGCATTCCCGTCCGGTCCAAGTTGCGCGTAGCTATCGAAGAACACCAGGTTCGGAAATACATTCAAACCCGGGAAGGTCTGCGGACCAACCGTAAAGAACTGCGTATTGCGGTTGAAGCCCGCGCGGAACTCGTTGGTCAAGCTGGGGGTAAAGGTGTGATATTCGTTGATGGTAACCAACGTATTTCGCACCGGGATCGGGGTCCAGAACGTCGGCAGGTTAGCAGCGACGTCGGTGGAGTTGTTCTTCTGGTATACCCACCGTCCACGGAGTTGGTCTTTCTGCGAAATGTTGTAGTCGATCGCATTGGTGGTGGTGAACTGGTTGGTGTAATAGGAAGAGTTAGTGTCCACCTGTCCGAGTTCCCAGCCCAGGCCCGGGGCTTGGCTGCCGTCCGAGTAGATCCATGGATTGTGGGTTGCGTCCTGGTAACCTTGGCAATTTGCACTGCCCGCAGTGGCGGCGGTGCCCATGTACTTTTGATAAGTAGCAAGGTTATTGGCGTTAATGGTCTGTCCGCCCGGATCAGGAGTTGCTCCATAGGCGGCGATCTGTTGATAACCCAGAGCCGTCGGCGCGCAAACATAGTAGCCGCCGGTCACAAAGCCTTGCGGGTTGTACTCGTTGTTGGTGAAGAAGAACAACTTGTCCTTGATGATCGGACCACCGATTTGCCCGCCAAAGCGGTTGTTGTCATAACGGGGGTTGAACGGCGTCCCAGTCTCACTCAGCGCGGTATGCGCATCGATCGCGTTCAGGTTGCGATTCTGGAAATATTCGTACAAGCGGCCATGGAAGTGGTTCGTGCCGCTGACGATCGTCTGGTTGAACTGGCCACCGGAGGAGTGTCCGAACTCCGGAGAAAACT
>JASLEQ010000142.1 GCA_030151135.1 Candidatus Sulfotelmatobacter sp.
GTTGTTGAATGCCTTGGTCGGCGAGAAGCTAGCCATCATCTCGCCCAAGCCGCAAACTACCCGCAACCGAATCCAAGGCGTGGTGCATATCCCAAAACGCAAAGGAAATAACAAAGACGGCGGCCAGATTGTCCTGATTGATACTCCCGGAGTCCACAAGCCCGACAGTTCTCTGGGCCGCAAAATGATGGTCGAAGTGCGCGAGGCGCTCGAAGGTTGCGATCTCGTGCTTGTCATCATCGATGTGAGCCATAAGCTCGACCCTCGGGACCAATTCGCGCTCGACTTGGTGAAGCAATCGGGCGCCAAGGCCTTCCTGATCCTGAACAAAGTGGACCTGGTCGGCGAAAAATCAAAGCTGCTGCCGATGATCGAGGCTTACCGCCAGCTCTACGACTTCGCCGAAGTCGTCCCGATCTCTGCCCTCAAGCGCAAGGGACTTGATGTTCTTCTGCAAACAATCCTTTCGGCATTGCCCGCTGGCCCGGCATATTTTCCTGAAGACGAAATCACGGATCAGCCCTCGCGCTTCATGGCGGCGGAAATCATTCGCGAGCAGGTCCTGTTGAATACGAGCGAAGAAATCCCCTATGCGACGACGGTGATTGTCGAGAATTTCGATGAAGGGAAGCGCCTCACTCGTATCGCTGCCACCATCTATTGCGAACGCGATGGCCAAAAGGGGATTCTTGTGGGCAAAGGCGGAAAGATGCTGAAGAAGATCGGCACCGCCGCCCGCGTACAAATCGAGCGCATGCTTTCGACAAAGGTTTTTCTCGAACTCTATGTCAAAGCTCACCCGGGCTGGCGCGATTCGCGCGAGTTCGTCAATGAACTTGACTGGCGTCGTCAACTGGAACAGCGCATGTTCGCGCAACGCGCCGAGGAACATGCGCCCCGCTCGAACGGTCCTGAAACATTCGGTTAAGGCTGCGCTCGAAGGCAACTTCGAAGAAGGGCACTCTGAGTGTTCTAGGCACAGTAACGATTTGGCACTGTTATGTGCCGCCGGCGGAGGACGGTTATTGCCGATTGCAGTCTCTCCCGCTAGAATCATTGAGCCGCACGCCTTGGGATTAAACGGGGATAAAAGAGCCTAGAACATGCCAGATGGGGATTCGGCCGAGGAAAGTTTCCCGGAGCACGACTTTGATCCAGACAAGTTGAACCTGCGCGTCCGCGTGGCGCTCGCTGCGGACCGCAAAGCCGTGGATCAAGTTGTCGAGCAGGTCATGAATGCCGTGCGCGATATGAAGTGCGTCAACGGCAAGGAAGACGCCATCGAGCTCTCATTGCAGGAGGCCTTGGCCAATGCCGTCGTTCACGGCGCGAAAGAGGATCCCTCCAAAACTATCGAATGTCTGGTGGCTTGTGATGACGAGCGCGGCGTATTGATCATCGTGCGCGATCCCGGCGAAGGTTTCGATCCCGGCGCGATCCCCACTTGCACCATGGGGGAGAACCTATATTCCAACCACGGCCGCGGCATCTTCCTGATCAATCAATTGATGGACGAAGTGAAGTTCCGCAAGAACGGAACTGAGATTCACATGGTGAAGCGCTAGCCAGATCTATTCTTTGGCTGCAATGCCCAGCGCCTTCATCTTCCGATAAAGATGGCTGCGCTCTAGGCCGAGCACCTCGGCAGCACGCGTAACGTTCCCGTGCGTCTCATCTAACTTTTTCAGAATGTAATCCCGCTCATAGGCATCCCGCGCCTGATGTAAAGTCGAGAACTCGCTCTTCGGTGCACGGCGCCCTCCGTCGCGATACACCAGAGGAGGAAGATGTTTCGCATCGAATCGCGTCGTCGTCGGATTCATGATCACGATGCGTTCGATCACATTGCGTAACTCACGCACATTTCCTGGCCACGAATATCGCATCAGCACTTCGATCGCATCGTCAGTGATCTCGCGCGGCCGCCGCCCGTACGTCGCCGCTAACTCCTTCAAAAAGTGTCGCGTAAAGAGTGGAATATCTTCCTTACGCTCGCGCAGTGGCGGCACAAAAAAAGGAATCACATTTAGCCGGTAAAACAGATCCTCGCGAAAGTTCCCCCGCGAGATCTCTTCTTCCAGATCTTTATTCGTCGATGCAATCACGCGAACGTCCACCGTGATCGTCTCGTCACTCCCCACCGGTGTAAACCGCTGTTCCTCCAGCGTCCGCAACACCTTCGATTGCGTCTTCAGGCTCATGTCCCCCACTTCGTCCAGGAATAACGTTCCCCCATTTGCCCGCTGAAATTTACCCTCTTTGCCGGCAGCCGCACCCGGGAATGACCCCTTCACATGTCCAAACAACTCGCTTTCAATCAGATCTTCCGGGATGGCAGCGCAGTTTACTTCTACGAATGTCTCGTCCTTGCGCAAGCTCTGCCCGTGAATTGCGTGGGCTACGAGTTCCTTGCCTGTTCCAGACTCTCCATAAATGAGGACTCGCCCGTTCGTCGGAGCCATCAAGCCAATTTGCTGGCGCAACGCTTTCATGGGAATACTGTCTCCCACGATTATGCTTTTTGCCTGAAGCTGTTTCTTGAGGTCAACGTTTTCCCGTTGCAGCTTCTGCGATTCAATCGCATTCTTCACTACGATCAGTGTTTTCTCAATGCTGAGCGGCTTTTCCAGAAAGTCGTAAGCGCCAAGCTTGGTGGCGCGAACCGCAGTTTCAATCGTTCCATGCCCCGAGATCATAATGACTTCAGGAGCATTCTCCATCTCACGAATCTGGGTGAGAGTTTCGAGGCCATCCATCTTGGGCAGCCATACATCGATCAGCACCGAATCTAAGCTGTTTTTGCGCAAAACTTCCATACAGTCCTCGCCCGTCTCGGCCAAGGACGCGGTGTGGCCCTCTTCCTCCAATATGCCCTTCAACGACTC
>JASLEQ010000182.1 GCA_030151135.1 Candidatus Sulfotelmatobacter sp.
GGCTCACTACCCTCAAACCCGCAACAGATCGTATCTTTGGCACTAATGCGACAGCTGAATGGACGTACGACACCGAGGAGCTTGATTATGCGAACGTCAGAGAACGCGTTGTCGCGGCGCTTCTCAGAACGTTTGCCGCACACGACAGTAAGAGCGTGCAACACACCCTGTTTGATATGGGAAAGGCGGTTCTGGATGCGGCTCCCGAGATTGCAGCCGTCAAGTTGATCATGCCTAATCTCCATCACCTTCTGGCCGACCTCAGTCCATTCGGCCAGGACAATCCGAATCACATCTTTATCCCCATTGACGAGCCGCACGGTTACATCGAAGCCACTGTCGAACGATAGCAATCATTCCAGATGGGCCAGGTCTTCCGGAGTATCGATGTCCACTTCCCCGCCCTCAAACGCTATATCGATCACCGGAAAAGGCGAATGCGCGATGATGGATCGCGCTCCTGTATCTCCATGAAGCTCTCGCAGCGCGGCGAATGCCTCACGCGGAAATACGGCCGGGACTGCCTGGACACCGGCATACAGAGAAGCGACAATCGCCGGGCCGGAATGAGATTGAGCTGAATTGATGAGAGAATGCAAATGCTCGACGGTCAGGCGCGGCTGGTCGCAGCCCATCAAGAGGACCCCGCTTGCATCCGGCGAACAAACACTCAATGCGCGCATTCCGGTTTCAATAGACCGTCCCATGCCCTGTCGCCACTGGTCATTGTGCACCGGAATCGTCTCAGTACCATGAATCATCTTCAGAGTCTCGTCAAATTGCGCGCCCAGTACAGCGAGGACCGGCGACGCACCGGCCTCAAACGCGAGGCGGATGGCGCGATTCAGAAGAGTCTCGCCGTTGTAGGAAAGGAATTGCTTGGGCCGGCCAAGCCGCCGGCTTTCACCGGCAGCCAGAATCATTGCGGCGATTGACATGGAGCCAGTGTAAAGCTTTGTCTTGACGCGGGCCGCAACACGCGCAAGACTAGAGCAACCTGACGCGCAATCCCGGACAAAGAAGAGGAGACGAGTGACCGACAAGGCGACCACCCTACTCCAGGTGCACCTGGACGGCCCTGCCGATCAACAGTATGGATTGCGCGCCGGAGTGCTGGGGCCTGTCGAGACACTTGCTCAGTCAGTTTCCGCAGTGGCGCCCTCAACGTCGCCCTCCCTCACGATTCCTTTGGTGTTTGCACTGGCGGGAAATGCAACGTGCTTCGTTTATCTCCTTGCGACCGCGGCGATATTCCTGGTGGGTTTTTGCGTAAGCCGGTTCGCGCGGCTCTCTGCCTCGCCGGGATCGCTTTATACGTATACAGCCGACAGTCTGCCTCCTATCTTTGGTGTGGTGGCGGGCTGGGGGCTCCTGCTAGCCTACGTGGCCACAGGAGCCTCGGTTGCGGGCGGAGCTGTTTATTATGTCGGGATTTTGTTGCAGCAGTTCTTTCATTGGGCACCGCCGTCGATTCCGACCCTCGCACTGGTCTGCGGAGCGGCCGGATGGATTGGCTATCGCGACATCAAGCTCTCGGCGGAATTGATGCTGTGGATCGAAATCGCTTCAGTGAGTTTCATCCTCATTGTTCTACTGGCGCTTGTTGTCCATTTCGGCGTGACTGTTGATCGGGATCAATTCACGCTGCGAGGAACTCACTTTTCCTCCTTGGGACCTGCGCTCGTTCTTGCAATCTTCAGCTTCGTGGGATTTGAGAGCGCAACGACGTTAGGCATTGAGGCACGCAACCCGCTGCGCACCATTCCCCGCGCGGTGCTGCAGTGCGCGCTCATGACCGGAGTATTCTTCATGCTCTGCTCCTATTCCGAAGTTTTGGGATTTCGTGGCGAATCAGGAAAACTGAGTCAAACGGCGAGCCCCCTTCATATACTGGCGGGCCGGGCAGGAATTGCGCCGCTCGGGATTGCGATCGATCTGGGTGCTTTCATTAGCGTGTTCGCCTGCGTGCTGGCATGCACCACTGCCGCGGCGCGCGTGCTGATGCGGATGGCGCATGGGCGGATCGTTCCCGCGATCTTCGAACGCACCAGCCCCCGACATGGAACACCCACATTTGCCGTGGCTGTATCAGCTGGACTGATGTTCGCCGGAACAGCGGCAATGGCCCTGCGGAACGTCACTGGTTCCGAGATGTATGACCTCTTCGGCTCCCTGTCGGTCTTCGGATTCCTTACCGCTTACGCACTCGTCGCGGCGGCGCTGCCGTTTGCGCGATCGGCCCGCGGCGAGCACTCGCATGCGGTTGCAGTGGTCAGCGTGATGACTGTTCTGGTGATGATTCTGATTACGGTCTTCGACTTGCGATCGAGCGCCGACCCCGCGCATACGCGTATTCCTTATGTCTATCTTGGGTACATTGTCGTCGGTATCGCCGTATATCATTTGCGCGGCAAGCCAGCTGTGCCGAGAGCGGATTAATTTTTCACGGCTGAGCGTCGTTTTCAGGCTGTATTAGGATCAACAAGACGAGACCGGCCACCGCGAACATACGAAAGGCTGGCTCCTGCCCGTTCCACAGGTGCGACTGCCACATCAGGAACCACTCCGCGCCAACCGTAAGGAAGGCGACCAGCCACATCAACATGGATAGGGTCAGGGCCATGACAGGTATCTTCTTGGCGAGATGGAACGACGCCGCTGGCTGACGCAGTGATCGCACCAGACGAACCACACCCCACCAAAGCAGGGTCATGGTTGCTGCTTCCCACGTGATGATGGAGATGTAGAAGGCCAGATGAAACGCCGGCGAAGGCAGTGCGCGCCACATTCCGCGGTTGCCAGGAAACGTCGAGTCCATCA
>JASLEQ010000347.1 GCA_030151135.1 Candidatus Sulfotelmatobacter sp.
TTTGTTGCCGTCGGCCAAAGTTGTCATCATCACGCAGCAACTCGATCCGGCCTATGTCCATGCGGCCTTTACAGCGGGAGCCAAGGCATACGTGGTCAAGCAATCGGCGTCGACGGAATTGTTGGATGCTATCCGGTGCGCTCTGCGTGATCACTTTTTTGTCACGCCACTGGTGGGTCAGTGGGCAGCGGAACAGGTGGCAATGAACCCCGGCAATAATCCCTCCGAACTCTTCGGTAGCGCTCTCACTCCTCGGCAGCGCGAGGTCTTGCAGTTGGTGGCGGAAGGGAAGACCACCAAAGAAATATCGGCGGTGTTGCACATCTCACCCAAAACAGTAGAGTTCCACCGCAACAGCCTGATGGACGAGCTGGGGGTGCGCACAACCGCCGAGTTGACGCGCTACGCGGTTTCGCGGGGAATCGTGAGCTAAAGAACCACGGCAACATGACAACTGTTTCATATTCATAATGAATTCAGGCTAGGACTTTACCTAGTTACATTCCATATTGCACTCGCGTAACCTTAATCCGGTAAATGAGACAACAACTTCGTTCTTCCCATCTCTTAGAAGAGGTCTTTCCTTCGTGTTTACAAAAGCCGGCAACGCATTTCTGCTGCGGCATTTTCACCTGCGAACGAGAGGGGATTTCGATGCCGAACACAGAACGGGAAAATTCATCGCGCAGGAGCATGACTTTTCGCATTCTTTCCATCTGTGATGATGATGGACTTCGCTATTCCCGGGAGCTGCTGCTGACCAACGACGGCTACGAGATCGATTCGGTATCGAGCGATGCGGTTCTGTCGGTTTCGCAGGCGCGTTCGTATGATGTCGCATTGATCTGCCGGTCGGTGGATACGAAGAGGGGAATGGCACTAACGGAGATGCTGCAGCGATACAATCCCGAGATCCAGATCCTGCGTATTGCTCCATTGGAAAGCCCGGAGCAACTCGATATTCACCTGCAGATTGTCCCGGAGCCGCAGCTGTTTCTGGAAACGGTAAGAACATCGTGCATGCATGCCGTGGCACGGAGATCCTACCAGCCCACCCAGTGATCGAGGGAATATTCGTTCCTCGGCAAGACGTCAAGGCCGTTCGAAGGTGAACGGCCCTTTGCGCCCCTATTTACTGTCCTGGCCGATGAACTTGTATCCCACGCCGGAAACCGTGAAGATGAACTCCGGCTGCTTAGGATTTTTCTCCAGCTTCTGGCGGAGGCTGGCGACGTGGGTATCGACAGTTCGGGTGAGAGTGTCGCTGTCGTAGCCCCAGACGGAGCGCAGCAGTTCATTGCGCGGAACAGTCTTGCCGGCGCGCTCGATGAGATAGCGGAGCAGCTGAAATTCCCGCGCGGTCAGATAGACCGGTTTGCCTTCGCGAGTCACTTCGGCCTGGCGAACGTCGACGCGAATGGTTCCGACATTGAAAGTGCCGTGACCGGAATGGATGGGGACCCGGCGCAGCAACACTTCGATGCGAGCCAGGAGTTCCGCGGCTTCGAAAGGTTTGGTGACATAGTCGTCGGCGCCCAGCTTCAGGCCCACCACTTTGTCGACGGTGTCGTTGCGAACCGTGAGGATGAGGATCGGAGTGGCCATGCCGGCACCGCGAATATCGCGGCAAACGTCGAGTCCGCTGCGGCGAGGAAGCATGAGATCGAGAATGATCAGGTCGAAGGGCTGGTTGGTGGCTTTTTCAACCGCTTCAATTCCGTCGGATGCGGTTTCAACCACGTAGCCTTCGGTGCGCAAGCGATCGCTCAGGGTCGTGCGTAGAGCTTTCTCATCTTCAACGACAAGGATGCTTTCGTTCATTCCATTCACCTGGTTAAAGCCTCTGAACTTTCGGTTGAAATTTGGGTTTTCTGATCTGGGGCAAGTTGGAGGTGCAGGGTAAAGATGCTGCCCACGCCCAACTGGCTTACCACCGTCAGGCTGCCGCCCATGGCTTCGGCAAGATGCTTGGCCAGAGACAGACCAAGGCCCGTGCCGTGGATCTGGGCGGCGGCCGCCTCGGGTGTGCGATAGAACGGTTCGAAGATGTGCTTCAATTCGGAACTGGCGATCCCGAGCCCGTGATCTTCGATGGAAATCGCAACTTCGCGATTGCCGTTTTCGGAGTTCTGCAGCGAGGCGGAGAGAAGGATCTGGCGGTCGACGCCGCCATACTTGATGGCATTGGTGATGAGATTCTCCAGGCAGCCGCACACCGCGAACATGTCGCCCAGCACGCTGGGCAAATTGGGCGCCACGGATTCCTCCAGCGTGCAGGATTCTTCGATGAGCACGGCGGAGAGATTTCTGCGCACTGTGCGCAAGATGTCGTCCACGTCCATCGGCCGCAGAGTGTAGTGATCTTTGCCGCTGCGAATCGAGGCGAAAAGCAGGATGCGATCCACGTGATTCATCAGCTGGCGGCTCTGGCTGGTGACAATGGAGCCGTATTCTGTCAGGTCAGATTTGCCGCGAATCACGCCGTCCTTGATGTTTTCTCCAGCGGAGAAGATCGCAGTGAGTGGAGTGCGCAGTTCGTGCGACACAGAGGCCACAAAATCCATTTGCAGTTTGGCGAAGTTCTGGGCGCGGTAACCGGCAAAGGTGAGAACAGCGATGCTGAGCCCGAGGAGCAGTAGCACAAGCGCGCTTACGCCTAGATTATTGCGACGGACGCGATTGATGGCCGACTGCCACGGGCCGGCGCGATGCTGCAAGACCAGCCACCAGGAGTCAGTGGTAGGGCCGTATTGAATCACGGGAAACCACGCGGGCGCCGTCAGGCTGCGCCAGTCCGTGCTCTGCAACGCACGGCCGCGCAGAGCCGGAGTTCCGCGGCCGGCAATGCTGTCGGGCGAGAAGCCGAAAATGTTCATAGTCGAGTCCGCGGCATTCAATGCGCCCACGCCGAACCCGGGATCGGAGGAGTAAATGGTGCGCCGCGTGGTTCCGGTTCTGA
>JASLEQ010000401.1 GCA_030151135.1 Candidatus Sulfotelmatobacter sp.
GCCTCGGCTGCCAAGCCCTGGGCCCACACGCTGCGCCAGCAGCTCGCCACCCTCGAAACGGATTTGAAGAATGCGCGCGGGGCGATCGAGCAATTGCGCGAGGATCGCGCCACGCGGTCCAACGAGGCAGCCAAGCTGCGCTCGGACCTCGAACATCTAGAGGCCAGTTGCCTGAACGAGGTGAACGCCGAGGCCGCCATGCTGCGTGCGGACGAAAGCATCGCCCATCTGGCCGGCGAAGAACTCGGGCTGGAAGAAGAAACCTGCCGCGGCCTGCGCCAGAAAATCGAGCAGATGGGTCCGGTAAACATGATGGCCCTCGAGGAATACAAAGAAACCGCCGACCGGCACACATTCCTCGAAGCGCAGCGCAAAGACCTGGTCGAGTCCATCGAAAACACGCAGGAGACCATCCGCGAGATCGATCAGATCTCGCGCACCAAGTTCGACGAGGCCTTCGCGCGCATCAACGAAAACTTCTCCAACGTGTTTACGCGTCTCTTCCATGGCGGACAGGCCTTCCTGCGACTCACGGACTCCGAGAACCAGGCCGAGAGCGGGCTCGACATCGTGGCCTCCCCTCCTGGCAAGAAGTTGCAGAACGTGCTCCTGCTCTCCGGCGGCGAGAAAGCGTTGACCGCGATTTCCCTGCTGATGGGGATCTTCCAGTTCCAGCCCAGCCCCTTCTGCGTGCTAGACGAAGTGGACGCCGCTCTCGACGAAACCAACGTCGGCCGCCTCGCCGACCTGCTGCACTCCATGAGCCGCGACACGCAGTTCCTGCTCGTCACGCACTCCAAGCGCATGATGCACTCCGCCGATATGATCTACGGCGTCACCATGCAAGAACCGGGCGTGTCAAAGGTGGTAAGCGTCAAGCTCAGCGGGCAGCAGCAGCTGGCGACAGCATAGTCCGGTGAATATCACCCTCCCAGGTCCCGCAACCGACCCAAACCCCGGAACTGAAAAACTGACGACTGGCAACTGACGACTGACAACTAAATCTGTTTCTCCTTCACTGCTTCTTCGGCGTAATCTCCGTGACCGGCAAATCCCAGTGGCTGACAAGAATCTCGAAGCGGCGCTGCTCTTCCCGTTCATAGGTCGCCTGGTCCGGCCAGAGCTGCTTGATGAACGCTTCTTCGTCGGGATTGGCAGTGACCGCGGCCGCCGCGTTCTTGAAGCGAATGGTCACGCGGTAGTCCCAGCGGCCGTCTTCCGTGGTGTGGTAGGCAGGCTGCTCGATCTTCACCGAAACCATGCGGCCGGTGGACACGATCTTCTGCAACAGCGGGTAATGGTTCTTCAGGAACAGGTCAAGAAATTCCTTCTGATGTCCCCACTGCACCTTGTAGTAGTACTCGATGGTGTAAGGTTGGTCGGCGCCCGGCTGAGTGGGCGAGCCCTGCGCGGCTAGCGTAGCCGGGGCCATGGAGACGAGGACGAGGGCAAAGACAGCAAGCAAAAACCTGCGCATAGAGCCTCCGCAAACGGCTATAGAGATTAGAAAGATAAATAATATACGGCGGAGATCCTATGCGCACTCTTGCGGCAAAGGAGACGAACTATAAGACAGCCGGCGATCTGTACGAACCGCTATAAGTTAAAAACACAATCTTTAGGATCGTTCTTGAATGAATTCGTTCTTCGTTCACGTTCTTCAGATCGGAGAGCAAAATCGGTCGTTCCAGACGTACGGCAGAGGTCGTTCGAGTAAAAGTGAACGAGTGCTTTTTCACCCGTTCACTTCTGTACAGGCGTTCTCGTATGAGGTCTTTCTTTAAGAGCAGAATGAGTCGTGCAAAGGAGATGCAAAACGAACTTAGTTTTTATTTATGTACTTCGGTATAGCAACGTCGGTTCTAATTTAGATACTTGGGCAGAGCGAAATCGGTCGTGTTAAGGCAGAGTAAAATCGGTCCTCGTGAGTCTTTGGTCGTTGGTTTCGGAAGCAAGCAACAATTCTTAGCGAGAGCAAGATGGTTTGAGTGTCGTGGTCAGAAACGATTCACTGACCACTGTTTTATGCGTGCGCGTAGTTGGCAAGAGCAGTACGGCTGGGGATCGTAATCATCGAGCCTTTGAAATCGACCAGGCGGCGATGCTTGAAGTTGCTCAGCGTGCGCGTAACGGTCTCGCGCGAGGCGCCGATAAATTCACCGATCTCTTCGTGCGTCATCGAGAAGCGAAAGCGCCGTCCGCCGCATTCCGTGGCTTGCCCGCTGTCGCTCCAGTCAAGCAGCAAACGGGCAAGCTTTTCGGGCGCTGTGGCAGAGAGCCCTACGGTACGCAACTGATCGCAGGCCTTGGTTACGCTGCGGCTCAGTTCTTCAATCACGGCCTGGTATGCCTCGGGATGACGAGTGAGAAAGTTCAGAAAGTCGCGACGGCCGATGTGGGCAAGCTTCACTGGATACAACGTTTCCGCGGTGACATCATAGGGGCTGCCGGCAAGCGTTGAAGCCATGCCCAGGATCTCGCCTTTGCGCGCGATCGCCAGGCTGAGGCGTCGGCCCTCGCTGGAATTCAGCGACAGCTTGACCTCGCCCTCCAGCACGATATAAATACCCTGCGCCGGATCCTTTTCCGAGAAGATCACCTTGTTGGCTGCGTGAGAGGAAGCGAACTGCATCGATTGAAAGTCCTGCAACGCCGCAGGTGTCAGCTTATTAAAGAACTCGCCGGCCAACCTCGCCTGCGTGCTGGAATTGCTCGATGTCATGTGTGTGCTGGTCATTCGAACCTCCTCGTTATCGTGCCTGTGCTTGTGACTGCGTGATCTCTTCCGCCAGATACTGGGCCCAGGGGGAACTGGCGATCAGCGTGGCATGCGTCTGCCCGTAGATGTTTTTCAAAAGCTCTTTGCCCGCAGCATCCGCATAAGTCACGCTTCTCAAGTCAATCGAGACCGTCCGGTTCCCCAGTTGCGAAGCTGTCTCCACCCAAACCCGGTTGAGCTCCACAACCCAAGGACCCGCGACGCGCCCTTCCAGCGTCATCCCGATTTCCTTATCGCCGTCTTGAATCGTGATCTTTAACGTATGCTGGCCCATCCTCAAGCCACGCCTTACCTATATGCATGGGGCGTGCCAAACTGTGTGCCAGATCACATCGCGCTAGGCCAGCGGCTGAAAATAAACGATTTATCTCCCGTTCTCCGCACGGCTCAGGATTGTGACGACGACGCCACTGACGAAGTGACGATGACGAAATATCGTCGCGGCGACGCGCCATCGTCACGAGGACAGTTCACAGTTCTTAGTTCACAGTTCACAGTTGGGGAACCGTGCATTCCCTGCGAACTATGAACTATGAACTATGAACTCCGACTACGAACTGTACTCACTTCGCTCGATGCCTAGCTTTTTCAGCTTGGAATTCAGAGTCGTCCGCTTCAATCCCAGCCGTGCGGCTGCGCCTTCGGGACCGCCGATCTGGCCTTTGCACTCGCGCAGCACACGCAGGATATGTTCGCGTTCGGCAGCACGAAGATTGGGATTCTCCGGCTCGGCCGCTTCGGCCGCCTCCTGTTCCTCTTCCTCCAGAATTTCAAGTTCGGAAAGAGGAACGTAGAGCTCGGGACCGCGCGTAAGAATCACCGCGCGCTCCAGGAGGTTTTCGAGCTCGCGGATATTGCCGGGCCATTTCCACCGCTTCAGGGCATCCATGGCCTCGTCGGGAATCCGCTCAATGTTCTTGCCCATGCGCCGGCTGTGGTTGGCCACAAAATGCCGCACCAGCATTGGAATGTCGGCGGCGCGGTCGCGCAATGGCGGCGAGAAGATGGGAAACACCTTCAGGCGGTAATAAAGATCGGCACGGAATTGCTTCTCGTTAACCATCTTCCCCAAATCGCGATTGGTGGCCGCGATGAGCCGCACATTCACCTGAATAGGACGCGTTCCGCCCAGGCGCTCAAATTCGCGCTCCTGCAGCGCGCGCAGCAGCTTGGGCTGCAGGTCGAGCGGCATCTCGCCGATCTCGTCCAGGAAAAGCGTGCCTTCGTTGGCTAGCTCCAGCCTGCCCAGTTTGCGCGCAATGGCCCCGGTGAATGCTCCCTTCTCATGGCCGAACAGTTCACTCTCCAGCAGGCCGGCGGGAATCGCGGCGCAATTCAGCTTGACGAACGTCCGATCGCGGCGCGGGCTCAGGCGGTGGATGGCCCGAGCCAGCAATTCCTTGCCCGTGCCCGTCTCCCCCTGGATCAACACAGTGGCGTCCGTGGGAGCGACGGTCTCGATGTCCTTCAACACCTGCCGCAGCCCGGTGCTTTCGCCCACGATATCCTCGAAGCGATTCTCGAGATTGATCTCCTCTTCGAGATATTGCTTCTCCTGCGTGAGGCGGTCGCGAAGGTCGGCAATCTGGCGAAACGCCATCGCGTTGCTGACCGCCATCGCTACCTGGTCGGCGATCTCGGTTAACATCTCCGCGTCACGCTGAGAGAATGCCGCTTCTTTACGGCTGGACACGGCCAACGCTCCAATCGCCTCATCGCGATGGATCAAAGGTACCCATAAGCCCGATCGCATCCCGACACTGTTGAGGTGGCGCGTGTTTTCTGGCGCAAATCGCGGGTCGGCTATGCGGTCCAGAATCAAAGGCTGTCGCGTGCGAAAGGCTTCCCCCGCCGGCGACCCTTCCACCGGCAGGCGAACTTCGCCGCGATGCGCTCCGGTTTCGTCGGGAGCAAGAAATTGAACCATGAGCCCGCCGGTGGCTGGATCATAGAGTCCAAGCGTGGCAGTATCGTGGGGAATCACCTCCGCAATACTGGCCGAGATGGCGGCCAGCAGCTTGCGGACATCGAGATTGGCCAGCAAAGCGCTGCTCAACTGCAGCATCACCGATTCTTCAGCACGCCTGCGGTCCGTTTGATCGCGCGTGACTTTCGCAAACCCGATGAGCTCGCCTTCGGCATCACGAATAGCGGTGAGCACAACGTCGGCCCAGAACCGTGACCCGTCTTTGCGGATACGCCAGCCTTCATGTTCGATGCGCCCTTGCTTCCTTGCCAGCTGCAGCAGCTCTGCCGGACGCCCCCGCTCGCGATCCTCCTGGGTGAAGAAGCGCGAGAAATGCTTGCCGATAATCTCCTCGGAAGTGTAGCCCTTGATGTGCTCGGCGCCCGCGTTCCACGTCAGGATATCGCCATCTTTATCGAGCAGATAAATGGCGTAATCGCGAACGCTCTCCACGATGGAACGCAATTGCACGTCCGCTCTGCGCAGCGCCTCCTGCGCCGCGCGCTGCTCGGTCATGTCGGTGACAAAACTGAGCACCAGCAGTCCCGCCGGCGTCTCCATCGGGCGGAGCATGATGTCCACCGGAAACTCGCTTCCATCCTTCCGCCGGGCAGAGAGGTTCAAAGCCGAGCCCATGGGCCGGGTGCGCGGATGAGCGCTGTAATTTTCGCGGTGCCGCGGGTGCGCTCCCCGAAAGCGCTCCGGAATCAGGTCCTCGATCCGCCGGCTCACAAATTCGGCCTGCGTGTAGCCAAACATCTCTGTGGCGCGCGGGTTAGCCTTCAGGATCGCGCCTTGATCATCCGTGACAAACACTGCGCTCGGAGAAACGGCAAAGAGATTCGCCAACGCATGCTGCGTATATTTAGCCCGGGATTGTTCGGTCGCATTCACCGCGTCCTTTTCCGGGGAATCAGAAAGGCGCATCGGGTACCTTGCCGACACAATAGCGCCTTTGATTGCCCGGTTGCAAGGGTACAAGGGT
>JASLEQ010000416.1 GCA_030151135.1 Candidatus Sulfotelmatobacter sp.
TCTGCTGTGGGAGCAGGACGCGCCCGGCTTTCAGAAGCGGCTCGATCAGTTCCTCACGATTGCGTCACGGCACCATATTCGTCCGCTGCTGGTGCTCTTTGATTCCTGCTGGGACCCGAGTCCGAAACTTGGACGGCAACATGCCCCGATACCAGGGGTCCATAACTCGGGATGGGTACAGAGCCCGGGCGCGAAGGCCCTGGCGGATCCGAATCAGGTGCCGCGGTTGAAGGCGTACGTGCAGGGCGTGGTCGGAGCATTTGCCAAAGATGACCGCATCCTCGGATGGGACATCTGGAATGAACCCAGTTCCGACCAGACGTCGAACTACCGCAAAACGGAACTCAACAACGCAAAGAAGGTCGCGATCGTGGCGCAGCTACTGCCGCAAGTGTTCGCCTGGTCTCGCGAGATGAATCCCACGCAGCCTCTCACGAGCGGCGTCTACGAGATCGACCTTAAAAAAGATGTGGATCGGCAGGACGAAATCGAGCGGATTCAGCTGCGCGAGTCCGATGTCATCTCGTTTCACAACTATTCCTGGCCGGAGTCGTTCCGGGCTGAAATTGCGTATCTGCAGAAGTTGCATAGGCCGATTATCTGCACCGAATACATGGCACGATCGGTGGGGAGCACGTTCGACACGATCCTGCCGATTGCGAAAGACGAGCATGTTGCCGCCATCAATTGGGGATTCGTCGCCGGCAAAACCCAGACGTACTATCCATGGGAGTCGTGGCAGCATCCTTACGTGAAGGAACCGCCGCCGGTTTGGTTTCATGAAGTTTTGCATGCGGATGGAACCCCATACCGTCAGGCGGAAGCGGATCTTATCAGGCAACTCACCGGGAAGAATTGACGAGAGACCCGCGCTCGGGCGCGAATGGAGCTGTTCGTCCCCAAGCGAACGGCACTTTCGAGGCTGCGTCGGGAAGCGAAACATATACAATCTCGGGCTATGAAAACTCCGCTCGCTCTCATGGTTTCATTGTGCTGCCTGTTGGCCGCTTGTAATAAGTCGTTGTCTCCCTCGGCGACGCCAAATCCTGCGTCGACGGCCAGAACGCCGGATGCCATTCAGCAAAAGTTACAGGGCTTCGCCGGTGCTTCGGCGACGAACTGCGGACGTCTCGAGGTGAAGGCGAACCCCGACCAATCCAAAGGCGCGAGCGAATGCGCGATGCAGGCTAGCCAGGCAAAGCAGGCCTTTTACGTGGTGTATGACATGCCGGGAATGGCGGTGGGAGTGGCGGGGAACTCCGACGGGAAACTGTACACCGCGCAGTCGCAAGGGGAAGGAGCGGCGGCGACGGTTACGGCAGGAGACTGTCCGTCAGCGCTGCGAGTTGCCGGCAGCGGCCGCGTCACCTGTTACGCGCCCGGAGACATGGGAATGATGGGAGCAGGCCATACGGCGGTTCCTCCGGGGATGCCCAACCCGCACGAGATGCCGACGCAGAAGTAGGCGAGCGTCCCGGCGTTCGGATTCCGATTGAGTCTGTGATTCTAATCACACACTTAAGTGAGCCTCTTTGTTGGCCTTAAGCCAATCTATTTGCAGAATAGAGACGTAGTACAGACACAAGGGGTTCGGTTCAGACGGTAGACTGCGGTAAACTCATGAAAATTCAGACTTCTTGCTCGCTGGGGTCCCTGAGAAGCACAACCCGGAAGACGGCGTCTGAGAACTGAGTATTGTTTCTATGCCACTGCTTTGGTTGAGGTTCGCGCTAGCGTGCTACTTCATCGGGCTGGTCTATGCTTTCGTAGCCCTGACGCGCACCAGCGACCTGTTCAGCCGCATTGCGCTGCATGCCGCGAGCCTGGGCATGGTGTTCCATTTCGTGTCGATCACTGAACTGTTTCTTTCGGGCCAGATTGTCTGGGCGTCGGTGCACAATGGCGAGTCGCTTCTGGCGTTTCTCTCGATGACGTTCTTCATGATCATCTACGCGATCTACAAGACGACTTCGCCCGGAGTGGTGGTGTTCCCGGTAGTTTTCTTCCTGACATTCGTGGCCGCCGTCGATGAGCAGCCAGTCCTGTTGACGCAGTTCGTATCGCACAAGGGATGGCTGATCGCTCACATCATGCTGATCTTTACCGGGTACGCCGCGCTACTGGTCAGCTTTGGAGCGAGCCTGCTTTATCTGCTGCAGGAGCGAAGGCTGAAGGCGAAGAAACCCACCAGTCTCATCGGATTCCTGCCGGCCCTGGAAGTAATCGATCAGATCGGATACCGGTCGCTTCTGCTGGGATTTCCGTTCATGACTTTGGGTTTGATCACTGGCTCTGTTGTCGCCATCACGGCACCCTCGATTGGCCATGTGGATTTTCTTGATCCGAAGATTTTGCTGTCAGTGCTGATGTGGGCCGTCTACATGGTGATGGTCTTCACGCGCTGGAACTCGGGATGGCGGGGACGCCGCGCCGCAATTCTGGCGAGCTTCGCCTTTGTGGCGGCACTGGCGGCATGGGCTGCCAATTATTTTTCGACGATTCACAGGTTTGCCGCGTCATGAGATATCAGCTGATCGGCCTGAATCACAAGAGCGCTCCTCTGGAAGTCCGCGAGCGCCTGGCGATCCCTGAGTCCCGTCTGCCGGACACCTGCCGTGATCTGACGGCCTATCCAGGAATCGAAGAGGGCATGGTGATTTCGACGTGCAACCGCGTCGAGATTATTGCGCATACGACCAATGGCCACGCGGATCTCCGCGGGTTCCTCCACGATCACTTTCACCTGAATGCCGACGAACTGGATCCGCATCTTTATGAATTCCGCGAGAAAGACGCAGTGCGGCATTTGTTTCGGGTAGCTGCGAGCCTGGACTCGATGGTCGTCGGCGAGGCGCAGATTCTGGGCCAGGTCAAAGAAGCCTACGCGACGGCCCGGGCGGTGGGCGCAGTGCGCGGCCAACTGGATCAGCTCTTTAGCCGGGCCTTTGCGGTTGCCAAGCGGGTGCGCAGTGAGACGGCCGTTGGATCTTCGTCGGTTTCGATCGCCTCGGTGGCGGTCGAGTTGGCGAAGAAGATCTTCGGCACCTTGCAAGGGAAGAACGTTTTCATCGTGGGCGCCGGCAAGATGAGCGAACTGGCGGCCCGGCATTTGATGGCGCATGGCTGTGGCTCGATTTTCGTCGCCAACCGGACCTACGAGCGAGCCATTGGCCTGGCGCAGAAATTCGATGGGCAAGCCATTAAGTTTGAAGACCTCTATAACACCTGCGACCGCGCCGACATTGTGATCACCTCGACCGGAGCGCCGCATGCGATTTTCCGTAAAGAGCATGGCGAGCAATTCCTCTCCCGCCGCAAGAACCGGCCGATGTTCTTCATCGACATCGCCGTGCCGCGCGACGTCTCGCCGGAGATGGCCAAGCTCGACGGCATTTTCGCCTACGACATCGATGATCTGCAGCAGGCGGTGACCAGCCACGTTGCCGACCGCCACAAGGAAGCCGAACTCGCCGAAGCCATTATTGCCAGCGAGGTCGAAAAGTTCGAAGCCCGGGTACACACGCTGGATGTCGTCCCCACGATCGTGAGTTTGCAGGACCATCTGGAGACGATCCGGCAAGCGGAGATCGATCGCGTCCGCGGACGCATGGGGCAACTCACGCCAGAGCAGGAGATCGCCATCGAAGCCCTGACTCGCGGCATCATCAACAAAGTGATGCACACTCCGATTACCACGCTGAAGTCGGCCGCGAAAGAATCGGAGGCGACCACGATTGTGGATGTGGTCCGGCGGCTCTTTAATTTGCCGGGTAAGGGAAGGGACGAGCAGCCGAAGAAAGATTCCGCGGAAAAGAAGACAGAAGTGGGGACCCGGCCATGAGCACGAACGGCAAACCGGCGAAACTTCGCATTGGCTCGCGGGGTTCGCAACTCGCTCTCTGGCAGGCGAACCACATCTCGGCCCTGCTCCGCGACCGTGGACATGAGGTCGAGATCGAAATCATCCACACGACGGGCGATAAAATCACCGACGTTGCCCTGGCCAAGGTTGGTACCAAGGGGATGTTCACCAAAGAGATTGAAGAGGCGCTCGCCGCCGGAAAAGTCGACCTGGCAGTTCATTCACTGAAAGACCTGCCAACCGAACTTCCCCATGGATTCGAAATCGCCGCGATCACGGAGAGGCAAGATCCACGCGACGCATTCTGCTCAAAAAATTATGCAAGCGTGGATGACCTGCCGAACGGCGCACGAATTGGAACTTCCAGCTTGCGCCGGCAGGCGCAACTGAAAGCAATTCGCCCCGATCTCGAGATTTATCCTCTGCGCGGCAATGTTGACACGCGTTTGCGCAAGCTCGAGGAGGGAGAATATGACGCCATCATCCTGGCGGCGGCGGGCCTGAAGCGCCTCGGCAAGACGAACCTGATCAAGCAAATCATTCCCGCGGAAATTATGTGCCCGGCTGCCGGGCAAGGAGCCTTGGGGATAGAAATCCGCGCAGGCGACGCGAAAACCCGCCAACTACTCACCTTTTTGAATGACCCTAATGCGCGCGCGGCGACCACCTGTGAGCGCGCTCTGCTCAACAGTCTTGGCGGAGGCTGCCAGGTTCCGATTGGAGCGTTTGCCGAAGTACGGAACGGCAAACTACATCTCGATTCCATCGTGGCCGACCCCGATGGCTCGAAACTTCTGCGCGATTCCCGCGAGGGGGCAGTGCAGGACGCCGAGAAACTGGGTAACGAAGCGGGAGCGGAGTTGATCAAGCGCGGTGGAGATCAGATCCTCGAAGCGGTGTACGGCCGTGGGTTGGCCGTGCCACCGCAACCCTGATCCAGGCGACTGACAGGTCTAATCGAAAATGAGAACGGCGGAGGCGATGACCGTGGTCCAGAGACCGCGCTTGTCGCCGACGGCGGACTGGGTGACGTTCGCGGTGCGGACGATCTTATTCGACAGCCGGTAGATCTGCTTCTTCTCGTCCCACGACCGGTCGGGATCAAATTCCACATTCAGGGTAGTGGCGAGCATTTCGGCCGCAAGTTCTTCGGCGTATTCGCCGGCGGCATCTTCAGTCTCGCCGAAGGAATGGTGCTCGCTGAGATAGCCGTAAGTGTTGCGGTCGGCGGGGATGGCGACGCCGATGGAGGAAGCCAGCAGGCGATGCGGCTCGCGGGTGGAATTTTCGGCCACGACGGCGAAGACCACCTCACCGGGATGAAGGTATTTCACCCCTTCTTTGCGCGCCAGCAATTTGCAGTTGGGCGGAAAGATGGAAGAGACGCGTACCAGGTTCTGGGCTGCGATGCCCGCATCGCGCAGCGCCAACTCGAATGAAGTCAGACGCTCACGGTGTTTCCCCACGCCCTTGGTGAAGAAAATCCGTTTCGGAACCATGTCTTTACCCAATTCACCTGTCCTCCGCAGTGGAAAATTGAATATGAGAATGCACAATCTAACACATTGCTTTGTAAAGGAAATGTGAATTTCAGGGTAGAGGCAAAAAAATTGCGGGAGCCCGTGGGCTCCCGCAGCGCTGGGGGAGTTGATAGAGGTCTACTTCGCGGCTTTCACAGAGCTCACGGTGATGACGTTGTCTTTTTCGGTTCCGGTGACGGTTGCCTTGGCGCCCGCCTGCTTGTCGAGCGTGTCGAGCGCGGCTTTGTCGGTGGTGTCGAGCGTATAGACTTTGTCGCCGACGACCAGGGCATACTTCGAGCCTTTAGCAACGCAGCCGCGGGTGCAGGTGGCGGCGTCTCCCATGTGCTTGGCGCCGCACATGGCGTCGCCCACAACTCCGGTATAAGTTTTTCCGCTGGCCGCGAACGAAGAGGCAGCAAGGATCGCGGTCAGCAATACAACAAGAAATCCGGCTTTCCGGGTTTCGACACTCATCACAGATTCTCCTTTGGGTTTCTCTGTGGGCTGGCTCAGAGAGCGACGCAGAGTCACCCAGCCCTTCCATAAAGGATGCACTTCTGGTTCGGAAGTTACAAGCCCTCGAGAAGAGAACTGCGGAGACGCGCTAGCGCGCGCCTCCGCCGGATGCCCGGAACGCATCAGGGGGAGGGCCCGGGCAAATCTCACACCGTTTCGGTTTGTGAAGTCGTCAGCCTGAGACTCCACGTGTGCGAGTGACTGTGAGTCACCCTTATGCACCTTTGAACCTAGGGTGTGCTGAATTGCGGCACAGTCTACCAAGGAACTTCAAATCTCCCAAGGAGAAATTGATGCAAAATACAACAGCGCAAAAAGAATGCGTAGACTACGCGCCATGCCGCTCGGCGTCGCGAGAAAAACGGTTTTGTTCCAAAATCCGAACAAGTGCTGAAAAAACACCGCAAAGCCCAATACTTTCGCTACTTCGGAGCTTTCGCGGAGTAGATGAGATCGACATCCACCGTCTTTTCCCGAACATTCGCGGTCACATGAGAGGCCACATCCCAATCAAGACTGGCGGTCAGAAGTTTATGTGCTTCAGGAAGGTATTCGCTGAGATAGGTGGAGTTGTAGACATCGCCAGGACGAATCTTCCATAGGTTGCGGAGCTTGGCCTCAAGGCTGTTGTCGACGCCACGGATGGCCAAATCGCCCATGTGATAGACGGAGCCTTCGCTCACGTTGAGGTGAAGGACGACGTTGGCGCCAGCGTCGTCGAAGTCGGCGTCCACTTTGATCGTTGCCGCCACGTAACCGCGTGAGCCGTAGAGCTTCTGGATATCTTTCAGGTTGTCGGAAAGGCGGACGGTATTGGCGGGTTCCCCCAAGGGAGCGCGAACCATCTTTTGCAGGACATCGGCAGGGAATTCCTGATTGCCGGACCACTGAATGGCTTTGAGCTTGTACTGCTGGCCGGGATCGACAGGGAAGATGACGTCGACGATCGTCAGGTGCTTGGGACCGGAATCCTCCTGTTGCGAAGGTTTCTTGACGACCTTGGTTTGCGGCGTGCCGAAGCTGGCTTTCAGATATCCGCGGGCGAGGTACACCGGCATGAGCTGGTGCTGTGCAAGTGCGGTAAGCACATTGCGGGAGTATTCCGTATCGCGCACGCGGTCCGCGGCAGCTTTCAAGGCCGGGACATCGGCGGGCGCGGCCCCCACAAAATCAACGTCGTGAATCTGGATCAGGACGTCGGCGACCCGGTAGACGATCGAGTCGACGGGACCGTCTTTCTTGCCGGCGCGCTCGTACTCCACATTTCCGGGAATATCGTTTTCCACCAGCATCGCCTGCAGGATGTCGGAAACGAGATCGGGAAGCCGGCCCGAAAGAGGCAGTTCTCCCTGGAATAGTGGCGCGCTCTGCTGAATACGCTTGAGGAGTTCGTCGTCAGAAAACCAGACGAAATCCTCGAAGCGCACGGGAACGAACTTGGAGGCTTCGGTGACCTGCAACTGAAGCTTGGTGCCCGTCGCAGAGAACGAATAGGTGTAAGCAACGTCGGTGAAGATGCCGTAATCCCCGAGGCGAGTGGCGGCTTTCTTGAAGTCATCTTCGGTGACAGGCTTGCCGAGTTGCAGACCGGTAGCGGCAACAATCGCATCCTCGGGGAAATGGTGATTGCCTGTGACCTTGACGGCAATTAACTGGCGCATGGAGGCAGGCGCCTGCTCGAACGACTTCTGTGCGTAGGCGGGAGCTGCGAGCGCGATGACGGCGGTTACAAGCAGGGGAACCAGCAGGCTGAGTCGGAACTTCGTCATCGGATGGGTGCGAGTGCCAGTTCCTGGGTGGATTTGTGCTTTACCGCGATATCGATAAAAGCCAGCGCCGCGCGGCTGAGGGCCTTGTCTTTGCGGAACACCAGAGCGAGATCGCGGCGAACCTGGGCATCCGCCAGTGGAATCGCGCACAGGACTTTTGCGCGAACGTCTTCCTCGACATTAGAGCGTGCAATGAAACCAATGCCGACATCGGCCGCGACAAAGCGCTTCAGCAGTTCGCTGGAGTCGAGTTCCATGGTGAAGTTCGGCTTAAGCCTCCGCTCGTGGAAGAGTATTTCGATGGCGTCGCGGGTGTGTCCGGCCTTGGGGACGATTAACGGAAACTTACTGGCGTCGTCGATGCTGGCGGACTTCATTTTTCCCAAAGGATGCTGCGGCGGCGCGATCAGAATGAGCTCATCTCGATGGATGAGCACCACGGTCAAACGGTTGTCATTGACGGGGAGCGAAACGACACCGAAGTCGACCGAGTTATCGATGATGGACTCGAGTATCTTGGCGTAGTCGGCGCGCTTGATGTTGACCGAGACATCCGGATACTGCTTCTTAAAGTCGGCGAAGACATAGGGCAGGATGTGGAGGCAGGTGCCTTCGTTAGCTCCGACAATGATTTCGCCGCGGGGAATGCGTTCCATTTCCGCGATGGAGACAAGCATCGCCTTGCGGGCGTCGAGAGTATCTTCCACATACTTCAGAAAGGCTTTTCCCGCGGCCGTGAGCGACACTTTTCCGCCGGAGCGGTCAAAAAGCTTGGCCCCCACTTCTTCCTCGATGCCGCGAATCTGCGACGAGATGGCCGGCTGGGTGCGGAAACGTTTCTCCGCCGCCCGCGAAAACGAGGCGTGCCGCGCCACTTCGAGAAAGGTTTCGAGCTGGTCAAAATCCATAAGACTTTCAGCTGTCAGCTTTCAGCGATCAGCAAAAGCGCATGGCAATTTATCTGAAAGCTCAGAGCTGACGGCTGATGGCTTCAGTATAAATTCTGCTTTATCCCGGCTATAAGAACTATCGAATTGCCCCGCGCGAAGACTGGCTTTAGACTCGCAAGTCCGTTGAACGCGACCCGATTGTAGCAGCCTGCCCGCCTGCGGAAGATGCCGCAGGCGTTTGTCTGACTCATCGACTCCCGCGAAGGAGCCTTATGGCCGATCCCAAGACTGTCCTCGATTTTGCCCGGAAACAGGACGCCAAGATTCTCGATCTCCGATTCACCGACATTCCCGGGCTTTGGCATCACGTCTCGTATCCGATCGAGCAACTGACGGACGCCTCGTTTGACGATGGCTTCGGGATTGATGGCTCGTCGATCCGCGCATGGGCGGGGATCCATGAGAGCGACATGCTGCTGAGGCCGGACCCGGCGTGCTTTCTGCTCGATCCGTTCACGGAAGTGCCGACCCTGGTTCTGGTGTGCGACGTCGTCGATCCGGTCACGAAGCAGCGTTATGACCGCGATCCCCGCTACATCGCGCGAAAGGCGGAGAACTATCTGTCGGAATCGGGTATCGCCGATACTGCCTATTTCGGCGCGGAGGCGGAATTTTTCATCTTCGATAACGTGCGCTTCGATCAGCGCGAGAACTACGGCTTCTATTACATCGATGCCGAAGAGGGACGCTGGAATTCGGGGCGGGAAGCGAACAACCTGGGTTATCGGCCGCGGTACCGCGAAGGATATTTTCCTGTCGCGCCGACCGACCACTATCAAGATCTGCGTTCGGAGATGATGCTCATCATGCAGTCGTGCGGCATGGTCGTGGAGTGCCATCATCACGAAGTGGCGACCGGCGGACAAACGGAGATTGACCTGAAGTTCGATTCGCTGGTGCGCTCGGCCGACAAGATGCTGCTGTACAAGTACATCGTAAAGAACGTTGCGAGCCGGAGCGGCAAGACGGTTACGTTCATGCCGAAGCCCATCTTCGGGGATAACGGGAACGGCCTGCACACGCACCAGTCGCTTTGGAAAGCCGGCGAGCCTCTGTTTGCCGGCGACGGATACGCCGGGCTCTCGCAGCTCGCCCTGTGGTATGTGGGAGGATTGATCAAGCATGGTCCGGCGCTTTCCGCGATCATCGCGCCGACCACAAATTCGTATAAACGGCTGGTGCCGGGATTCGAGGCCCCGGTCAACCTGGCATATTCGCGCCGCAACCGCTCGGCGGCTTGCCGCGTTCCTATGTATTCTCATTCGCGTAAGTCGAAGCGCGTGGAGTTTCGGCCTCCCGATCCGAGTTGCAATCCGTATATGGCGTTCGCCGCAATGCTGATGGCAGGACTCGACGGGATCGAGAATAAGATGGATCCCGGCCAGCCGCTCGATAGAGACATCTACGAACTCGATCCCGAAGAACTGTCGAAGATCCCGTCGATGCCCGGATCGCTGGAAGACGCTCTCGATGCGCTTGAACGCGATCACGCCTTCCTGCTCAAAGGCGATGTATTTACCGAGGAACTGTTGCGGACTTACGTCGATTACAAGCGATCGAAGGAAGTGCACGCCATACGAGAGAGGCCGCATCCGTACGAATTCGCGCTCTATTTCGATATCTGATGCAGCGTGTCTCTTCTGGTTTCGTGGCGGCATGACGGGTGTTTACCATCGAACAAATCGACGAGCTCCACGGGCGCCTGGGTAGTTCCAGGACGTTCGCCGAATATGTGCGTGGGCTGAAAGCGCTTGGGGTGGAACGCTGCGACTCCTACCTGGCCGACGGCCATTCCGAATATTTTGGAGAGCGCGACTACAAAGTCATGTCCCTGCCAGTGCACGAGTTGCTGCCTGTCGCTGAGACAAGTCAACGCGAGTCTTTTCTCGAGCACTTACGGCGGCACGATCGCCGCGAGACCACTTATTTGGAAATGTCCAGAGGCCTGGCGGAGAGTGGAATCCAGAAGTGGACCATCGATACGGGACGGATGACGATGACGTTCTACGACCGGGCGGGACGAGAGATGCTGGTCGAGCAAATTGCATGATTTCCAGGCGATATCAGGCGACTCTTCGATTCAGCTCAGCAGTTTGAAGATGTTGCAGGTGCGTTCGATCATCTGCTGCTGCTGGTCGGTGGGATTCAGAAATTCCACTCCATGCGTGAAGCCGTCGCGATTTCGGATGACGCCACGAAGAACCAACTCGGTGGTGTTGTAGGGCATCACGAATTCCAGATTGAGGCTTGTTCCAAACGGAAGCTCGCGGGTCAGAAACAGACGCATGCCGCCGCTGCTGATATCAGACGCTTGCCCGCGAAAACTGCTGCGCTGGCCATCGAGAAATATCGTTACATTGACCGGAATGACCACGGACTGGCGCTCCCATCGGCGGTCGTCCTCGCCGCCGGCGGTGCTCCCCTGCCCGTAAAATTGTGTTTTGCCCAGTTCCATGGTCGTGAGGGTGCTCTCTCGCCATCGAGAGTATTAGACAACTCCAGCAGCGGTAAGACGACGTAACTGGCGGGTAAGGACGCCCAACTTTCGTGCCATATCGATCTCCAATGCTCCCTATGACTTGGCGGAAATGTCCGGGAATCCCGCTGTGTGGGTTACGTGGTAGATTCGTCCCATGTCGAAAAGCGAGATGACGACGGGACGCCTGGAAGCGTTCAGCGACGGCGTGATCGCGATCATCGTAACCATCATGGTGCTGGAGTTGCGGGCGCCCGCGCAACCGACGTGGACGTCGCTGCTCAAGGTAGATCCCATCTTGCTGAGCTACGGACTCAGTTTCCTGGTCGTCGCGATCATGTGGGTCAACCACCACCATCTCATTCACGCGGTGCACCAGGTCACGGCGCGGCTGTTATGGTCGAACTTGAACCTGTTGTTCTGGATGTCGCTTGTACCCTTCGTGACAGATTTCCTGGGGAAGAATTATCGCGCTCCCATGGCGGTGGCCCTTTACGGTCTGGACCTTTCGCTATGCGGCGCATCGTTTTGGCTTCTGCGGACTGAGCTTGTGCGCCAGGACCAGCATGACGATCACTTGAACGACTATCACGCGCGCATTCAACGCAAAAACCTGTTCTCTGCCGGCATGTATTTTCTGGCAGCACCCCTGGCGCATATATCGATCTATGCGTCCTTCTTCATCTTCGCGTTGATCCCTGCGCTGTATTTCTTGCCAGAAAAGAAGCTAGCGGGCTCGCCCGAGCCGGCCATCTATCGAAAATAGTTGTTCCCGTGAGATCCCCAAAGCTGCTCAGGCCTCGGAAGGGATCCGTGGTCCCTGAGCCTCAGTCGACTTCGTTACTGCGGCGATGTGGCTGTGTTCGCGCTCGGCACCATGCCCGCCGGGCAGGGAACTCCACCAGGATTCGTGCCGGGCGGGTTCTGCGCGGTGCCATTATTGGGTGTCGTGGAACTGTTCGCGCCATTTGCGGAAGCCTGCGCTGAAGTATCGGTATTGCCGTTGGTATTTTCTCCCGTAGGCGGATTCGCGCCTGCCGCGCTGACGCACGGCGTTCCGGTACGGTTCGCAGTGGGATTGGTCGTAGCCGTATTGCCGGGAGCCTGATTCGCCGTAGCTGACTGCGTCGGCGCGGGCGGAGCGCTGCTCGAATCCGGTCCAGCGGCTTTCGTAGTAATTGGCGTCGGTGGGCCGATCGTGGTCGCTTGCGGACTGGCCGTCGAATTTTGAGGCTGCTCGACTGCATTTGGCTGAGAGGTTGTGGCTGGCGCGCTTTGCGCGCCGCCCGAGGCGGCAGCCGGCTGTGTGGTATTCGTCGGCGCAACCGTGGTGGTCTGCGACGGTTGCGGAGCAGGGGTCGCTGACCGCGTTCTCTGGGCTGCGGCCCAACTGGCGCACATTAGAATTAATGTAAAGGGAAGAAGACGCGAGGTCATGAAATTTCTCCCGGCTGAATCGTTATCATTCCGCGATGCGCGGATCGCGACGCTGCTCCCTAAAGTTTCGAACTTGTCAGGGCCAGCTGCTATCCGGGGAATGCCGTAGCCGAAGGTTCGCAGGGATGCAGGCATTAGGCGTGCCGATCCCTCACGGCAATTGGAACGCAAGAAGGTAGGCTGGCTTACTTTTGATACTGCGTTGGTTGAGGGCCCTTTTCCAGCGTGGTACGGTCCCAGATCCAACCCTGACGAGTGTAGCTGGCGAGTTCGAAATCCTGCGTAAGCTCCAAAGCATCCGTGGGACAGGCATCTTCACACAGGCCGCAGAACATGCAGCGGCTCAGGTCGTATGTGAAGTTCGTGAGTTCCTTGCGGCGCGTTTTTTCATTGCGCTCGCTGGAGACCACGATGAGATGTTCGGGGCAAGCCAGAGCACAGAGGTCGCAGGCAATACACATCGTCTCGTTCGTGTCGGGATTGACATTGAGGCGCGGCGCTCCACGATAGCGCTCGGCCACCTGCGGCCGTTCCAGCGGATATTGCTCGGTGTAAATCTCTTTCGGGTCCTGATAACGGAAGGTGACCTTCAGGCCTTGTAGCAGGTCGATGAGGAAAACTTTACGGAGCAAGCTCGGCATGCCCATAACACGGGTAGCATACCACGCGAACCTGGATTCGCCCATGCCGTGTTCTCCGCGCCCGGCTTGAGCGTCGAATCGACACCTTTTCGACGCGGCCCCGTGAGACGGAAATTCTGCGCCGAGCAGGAAACAAAATGACGGCTGGAACGTCTTTAGAAGTAGGAAATACGGGAACTTCATTTACGGCAATTGCGTATTTCCCACCAGAGGACGCCATGAAGACGTACTTCAACAATCTGCCCACCAGGACGTGGCTCCTGCTTGTCATCCCCGCTGTGGTTCTGGCTTATCCCGTGGTCCGCATTGTCGTGCCTACTGTGCTCCATGCAGTCGTGCCCGAAGTCGTGCGATCGGTGTTGAGCGTTATGTAGTGGCTGCTCAGAGCGCCATAACGTTCGGATAAGCCGATACAATATTCCCGGCGCTTATGGCCGAACATATCCAACCGATCTTCAGTTCCCCGGCAGGCGAAGTTCACGACGAACTTTGGATGGAGGAGGCGTTACGCTGCGCGCAGCGCGCCCTGGAAATGGGAGAAGTCCCGGTCGGGGCTGTCGTGATTAGTGAGGGAAAAATTGTTGGACGAGGATGGAACCAGAATATTGCGGATTCCGATCCGACCGCGCACGCCGAGGTCGTAGCGCTGCGCGAAGCCGGAGCGACCTTGGGCAACCATCGTCTGGGAGAGTGTGAGCTGTTTGTTACAATTGAACCGTGCGCCATGTGCGCGGGTGCGATGGTTCATGCGCGCATCAAGCGCCTGGTGTATGGTGCGGACGATCCGAAAGCCGGGGCCGTCCATTCGGTGATGCAGGTGCTCAACCATCCGCAATTAAATCATCGAATTGAGGTTCGAGGCGGGGTTCTGGCAGGGCGGAGCGCGGAAGTGCTGCAGGCATTTTTTCGAAATCGTCGCTGAGAGATACCGTGACAAATGCCTTCGGAAGAGGGCATACAAGCACAAGAAACAACAATTTGTCCGACGCGGAGAGGTGCGTGAGTGGTTGAAATTGAGCCGGTTTGCGGGCGTGAGCGAAGGGGGAGTCCGCGGGCGAAATCCTGAGCGCCGATGGTTTTGGCGCGAAGGACCGAAAGCTCCGGCCACGATCGATGCGGTGCTAACAGTTCCATTTGTCCGACGCGGAGAGGTGCGTGAGTGGTTGAAACGATCCGCCTCGAAAGCGGACATACCTTAACGGGTATCGTGGGTTCAAATCCCACCCTCTCCGCCATAACTTCTCGCTTCACTCCGGAAATCCTGCCCGTTCTCGCCATACTGTAGCCCTCTTCTTCAGAGAAATACGAGACCACTCGGTTCTCATCCCTTCGCATCTAATTATGTGAAGGCGGTATTAGCGTGCGGTCGCAGATCAAGCTTGGACGTATTGGCGGGATCGAGATTGGCCTGCACTATAGCTGGCTCATCATCGCGCTGCTGATTGCGTTTTCCCTCTCTGCACACTTTCATGCGGTCGCGCCCAGTTGGAATGTGGGCCTGGTGTGGGCGGCCGCCATCATCACATCGGTTTTATTCTTCGTCACACTTCTGCTCCATGAGCTTGCGCACTCCCTGGTAGCGCAATCCAAAGGGCTGCGAGTGCGGGCCATCACTTTGTTTGCCCTTGGAGGCGTGTCGCAGATCGAGTCCGAAGCACGCGACGCGAAGAGCGAGTTCTGGATCGCCATCGTTGGGCCGCTGACCAGTTTCATCATAGGTTTCATCTGCGTGGGGATTGCCCGGGTGTTTGGATGGACGCCGTCCGCCGGCGAACCGCACTCGCCCGTGATGGCAGTGCTGTTGTGGTTGGGATACATAAACTTTGCGCTGGCGGCATTCAACATGATTCCCGGCTACCCGCTGGACGGAGGCCGGGTGCTGCGGGCGATCGCGTGGTGGATCACCAAAAATCCCGAGCGGGCCACGCGAGCGGCTTCTCTGGTCGGGCAAGCAGTGGCATTCTTCTTCATCCTGGCCGGGCTGTACCGGTTT
>JASLEQ010000507.1 GCA_030151135.1 Candidatus Sulfotelmatobacter sp.
TGCCAGTATCTCTCACGAGAACGATCGGAATGAATAGAGTTCAGAACCAGAGTGGAAATACTCAACAGGCCATTGATGGCTACCAGGGATCCTATTCGCGACACGCTGAATCCGGTCGCTTTTTGCAAGATTGCCGGGGCAGTCAGGATGTAGGCGTAAGCGCAGGTAAGAACGCAGAAAGCGAGCATGCCCAATTGCCAGATGCGCGTATCTTTGAGTGCTCGCCATCCGTCATCCCGGCGAACCTCAACTGCCGCATCCTGGCTCCACTGTTTCAAAAGCCATTCGCGCTCTTGCGCCGACAGCCACTTTGCATCGTGTGATCGTTGGTCAGGCCTAAGAAAAAACAAACGCTCAGAAATACCGCTGGACATCCTTCAGCAAGAAACAGCCACTGCCAACCGTGCAGGCCCAGCTTGCCGTTCAAGCTCAACAGCGGGCCGGCAAGAAGGCCGTTTGCCATCGCCGCTAGGGGACCAGCAATGTAGAAGCGGCTGATTGCACGCGCGCGCATCGCCGATGGATACCACCGCGTCAGATAAAAGGCGACTCCCGGAAAAAAGCCCGCCTCCGCCACTCCAAGCAGGAACCGCACCACGTACAGGTGGGCAGGGGTCTTCACCAGCACCATGCTCATGGCGAGCAATCCCCACGTGAGCATGATGCGTGCAATCCACTGCCGCGCCCCAAAGCGGAAGAGGGCGAGATTAGATGGAATCTCGAAAAGGGCGTTTCCGATCGAAAACAGCCCGGCGCCAAAGCCGTAAATGGTCGCGGTAAAGTGGAGATCACGGTTCATCTCGAGCGAGGCGAAACTGATGTTCCCGCGATCGAGAATGGCGACGCAATAACCAAGGCCAATCAAGGCGAGAAGGCGCCAGCTAATTCTCCGAAGGGTGGCAGTTCCAACGGACTCAACCGGGCTGGCCATCGCTGCTCCGGATAATGGTCGATCTTCCAGCATGAAACCTCATTTCCCCGGCTTTCGATGAGAGCCCTTGTGATAACTTACGCTCGCATTCAGTTTTGCATCTTCAGAAAATCGAACGGCGCGTGCTTGAGGCGCGCGCCGTTACGACGGCATGAGGAGCGCCATCTTTCAGCGGCCATGCCGGATCGGAGCCGCTCCGAAAATCGGGCCGATGCTGGGGTCAACCTCGATCGGCTTGCCGATTCTGCCGTTCCGCAGATCCAGCCTGACGATCTGGGAGTGGGCTACGGGAAAGTCGTACGTGTGATCAAATCCGTCGAGCACGCCCCTGAACCCGTACACTTCTTCATCCACATCGACAAATGCGGTGAGATTCAGATCCGTCTCCGCCACAAACGTTGCGCTTCCCGTAGTGGGATCGATCCGATAAATCCCGGGTGCAACAAACACATGATTGACCGTAGGCGGTGTCTGGTTGGGATCAATCGCGAGGGCGTCGAATGTCGCATACAGCTCTCTGCCGATGCCGTAGAAGCCTCCGTCGCAAAGGTTGAAACTGCTGTCGCTGTTGAACGTGAAGGGAATGTTCGGGTCGGGCGGCATGCCCGTAGCGGCAATAAGCGTCGCTTCACCCGTCCTCGCATCGACCTGGTACAGGTTGTTGCTGAAATCCGTCGCGTAGAGCTTTCCGCCGACCCCGGCAAACGCGAAAGCGTTAAAGCCAAGCCCGGTCGGCCCTATGTCTGTAACCTCGCCTGTTCTCGGGTTGATCTTCGCCAGGCTGCCCGCGTCGGCGCCGGTGACCGTCACGCTGTAGAGAATGCCGTTCGGTCCCCATACCAGGTTGGCCATCTGGTCCGGCGTCGGATTGCCGATGGCGTGAAAGCTTCCGTTGGCGAGGTCAAGTGTCCCAAACTGCTGGCTCAGCGTTACCACATACACAAATGGTGCCGCACTGGCGGAAGCGCACAACGCCAGCGCGAGCAAAACCATAGTTGATAGCTTGCCGAAAATCGCCAGACCGCGGAATCGAGGTGCTCCCGCAACCTGCTTCAACATCATCGAAATCATCTTGGAACCCATAATTCCCTCCTTTTCGCCAGGGCGCGACTGCGCGCTAAGCGGTTGTCATCCTCTGCACACGTTTGAGCAGCGAGTTAAGACAAATCAGCGGGGCGTCTTCGGCCGACCTGGAATGGTGAAGTTCCTCGGATTCGATCCACGCGTCCACTGCCCCGGGCGTCATGTTTGAGATCACCCCAACGCCCTCTATCGGAATCAGTTCGCCCTCAGCCTGGCAGCGGGGGCACCATCCGCGCACCGACCTGCTTCCCCTTAGCACCAGCAGAGACTCGGTTTCGATCGTGATCCTCGTCTGCCTTGCCATCACTCGCTCCTGTCCTCCAGAAGGGCCGGGCAATTCCGGTCCACCTGGTCAAGCACCTCATCACCCTGCCGCCGAGGGGTCGAATAAGTCCTTCCATTCGCGCTGACAAGTTCTGACAATTTCTCGCATTCGCGTACATCATTGAAAATGAATGCCTTATTGAACGATCGATACCGGCGTTGAAAACCGCAGAGGAGGATCGAGCGTGCTAAAATTCGCCTACCAGCTTGAGTTTTCACGGTTGGGTCTACGGCAAAGCCGAAGATGGCGCAGACGTTTCAGCCCTTTTCAAGGCAACGTTGCCTCAGGTCTGAGTCGACTTGCTGCTATGGCCTCGACACGCAGCCCCGCCGACTTGACCCCAGGATTGTCTTCGATGGCCGAAAGCTCAGACCCGAAAATCAAACATCTTTACGAGTTCGGCCCTTTTCGAGTGGACCCTGAGAAGGAGATCCTCCTTCGCGGAGATGAGGCCGTCGCCCTCACCCCAAAGACCTTCCAGATCCTGCTCGTGCTGGTCAGGCACAGCAACGAGATCGTCACCAAGGAAGACATGCTCAAAACGGTCTGGCCCGACACCTTTGTCGAGGAGACCAACCTGAGCCGCAACATCTTCCTGCTCCGCAAGGCTTTGGGAGAGACTCCTCAGGACCACCAGTACATCGTCACGGTCCCGGGACGCGGCTATCGGTTCGCCGAAGACGTGCAACTCGTTCCCCAGTTGCTGCCCGACCGCGAGCTCAACATTGTTTCTGCAAGCCACGCCACGATCGAGGTAGAGGTCAGGGACACGCGCGACGGGCGCAGGTTCGCCCTCGGAGCGATTCTTGTTTTAGCCATTGCGGCGGGGGCCTATCTCTGGTTCCTTCCTTCTACGCCGGCACTCACCGAAAAAGATACCGTGGTTCTCG
>JASLEQ010000559.1 GCA_030151135.1 Candidatus Sulfotelmatobacter sp.
GCAACCAGGCGCGCGCGAGTCTCCAGTCGCGCATAACGGTGTCGGGGGAAACCTTTAATACTTCGGCAGTTTCTTCGACACTGAGTCCGCCAAAGAAGCGCAACTCGATGACCTTAGCCTTGCGTTCATCCACCGTGGCGAGCGAGTTCAGCGCGTCATCGAGCGCAATCATCTCGCGTGCCCGTCCGGATGACACATCCGGAATCTCGTCCAGATTAACGGCCGGATTCTGGCCGCCCCGCTTTGCTGCCGAACGTCTGCGGGCGCGGTCGAGGAGGATGCGCCGCATGATCGTCGCGGAGATCGCGAAGAAGTGGGCGCGGTGCTCCCATTGCACGTTCGCCACGTCGACCAGTCGGAGCCAGGCCTCATGTACCAGCGCTGTGGTCTGGATTGTCTGCCCAGGCCGCTCGTTGCGCATGCAGTGTCCGGCGATGCGGCGCAATTCGTCGTAAATCCGGGGCGTAAGCTGCTCGAGCGCCAGCCGGTCGCCGCCGGCCCAGGCGTGCAGAAGCTGTGTGGTTTCGGAGGTTCGCGCGTCCGACATGGATGCTCCGGTTCCACGCATTATAAGGCGCTCTCGATGCGAAGTCTTCTGAAATCCGCTTCCAGTTTTTCCGTCCCGTTTGCGCCTGAAGGGCGAGAGCGGGAGGAAACCAATGCGGACCACAACGATGATGGCGATTCTGGCGGCAGGTACGGTCATGGCGGCTCAGGCCGAAGTACATGAGCGAACCATAACGGTATACGTCGTGGAAGGTTCGACCGTCCCGTTCAGAATCAGTTACCCGGCGAGGGCGCTCGCTTCGCGCATGTTTGCTGAGGCAGGCATTCAAATTGATTGGCGCCTGGGCAAGCTGATGTCGGGCGGATCGGGACGGCCGATTGAGATCGTTTACGACACGAACAGGCCCGAGGACTTCAAGCGAGGAGCACTGGCATACGCTCTTCCGTTTGAGGGCACCCACATCCACGTGTTCTATGACCGCATTGCGCGGACGGGTGAATCCGATCCAACGCGGCTGCTTGCCCATGTACTGGTTCACGAGATCACGCACATTCTCCAAGGTGTTGCGCGACACTCGACAGAGGGGATCATGAAGGCGCACTGGAGTTGCCGGGATATCGCGGGCATGCGGCAGAAGCCCCTCCCGTTCACTCCGGACGATCTGAAGTTAATTCACGAAGGGATGGACAGACGCGCGACTGGCCCGGTCCTGGCGGCAAGGGTTGACAGCGCGGCGATTCTGACGCAGTGATTTCGATGGATCGCAGCGCCTCCTCGGCCGATGCTCCAGCAGCCCGGAGTTGAAGGGCCGCCCCGGCCACGGAACATTTCTCCCTCGCACGTTCCCCTCCCCTTTCGCAGCTCTGACCAGGCCGATGCGGAAGATTCAGCGAGGCGATGTTCCACGCGTTTACGCGCGGACGCGAAGGCGCTGGCCTGGTTGAGTTCGGCAAATGTGAACAGTGCAGCCGGCTCTGTAACCGTGACGGCACCTTGTTGAGCACGTTTTTGTGTAATATGAGGGACACCGTTTTGGTGAGGGTCATGTCCCCGGATCGCTGGCGCCAGATCGAAGATCTGTACCATGCGGCGCGCGAGCGCGGCGCTGGTGTGCTGGCCGATGCGGACCTCGAAGTCCGGCAGCAAGTCGTGCTGCTGCTTGCGCAGGATTCGAGCGACAACATTTTGGACCGTCCGGCCGCCGATCTATTGGGCGACTCCACCTTCACGCAATTGACTCCGGGAATGGAGTTGGGGGTTCCATTGCGAAGTTTTAAGACAGGCGATATTGCGGTGAGGATGATTAGAAGTGTGAACCGTTAGCAGGCGGAGATACCGAACAACTCGGCTATGAACAGGGCCTGGCCCGCCGCATCATGCGGCGCCAGCCATCTCACTCTTCCTTTCCGGATCATGTGGATGGTTTCAATGCCTTGCAAGGTTCGCCACGCGCTCTGAAAAGATCCGTAGCCCTTGGCGAGCCAGGCTCGTTTCTTTACGTTTCGGTGGTCCTGCTCAATCACATTATTCAAATACTTGCATTGCCGAAGCTGAACACGGCGCGACAGCCTGCCGGCGGCTTTCAGCGCCTCCACCGCTGCCGGGTACGCCGGATTCCTGTCGACATTCATGACCCGCGGCATCGCACTCCCGGATGCTTCCATCGCCTTTACCAGGAAGCGTTTGGCTGCGGCGGTGTCCCGTCTCGCCATCAACAGGAAATCGATGGTCTGGCCGGTGGAATCGAGCGCGCGATACAAATATCGGTCCTCGCCTTTGATCCTTATGAAGGTCTCGTCGATCCGGTACGATTTGTTGGTGGGACGCAGATGCGGCCGGCATCGTTTGTTGAGCTCCGGCGCATACGCGTGTACCCAACGCCAGATGCAGCTCGCATCCACTGCCAGACCGCGCTCGGCCAGCATCTCGGCCACGTGCTGATACGCCAGTGGATACCGCAGATACCAGCGCACGGCCAGCAGAATGATCTCACCTGAGTAGTGACGCCCTTTGAACGGATTGACCGACCTGCCTGGCATCGACTCACCGTATCAGGTCACCACGAATTGGAGTTCGCAACGGAACCCTTTCGTCCTCCTTGCTCCATCAGATGGAAACGCCTGAGATTGCGGTCGACCCGACTTGCAGGATTTGTCTTAAGCAGGAACCTAAAGA
The DNA here is from genome assembly GCA_030151135.1 of Candidatus Sulfotelmatobacter sp. Next base: position 2,684 of record JASLEQ010000559.1, read on the forward strand.
GCTGTCGAAGACGCTTTTCTGGGGTTTAGGATGGGATATTCAGCGCGAACACGAGAGCGTCATGCTCTGGCATTGGGGCGACAACGGCGTTTTCAAAGCTTTTGTCATGGCCGACCTAGGCGAGAAAGTCGGGCATCGTGATGTTCGCAAATGGCGAAGATGCGCTGAACGTTGCAAAGCCGATCATAGACACAGATTCACTGGCATTTGGGTGGCTGAAATGAAGCAAGCCATCTGAGCTATTAACGACTGCTGTCGGTTGTGTTGCATCTCGCAATGAAGAGGTGCGAGCTGTCGAGGCGTTGAGGACGCAACGGCGAATGTTTATCAGATGCCCAGGATCGAGCCCAACACCCACGCCTGACGGGGGCGATCCGATCCGGTAATCCCGAGTACCTGTCCTTTTCTGATCATCTGCACCGCTTCAATTCCCTGAATGATTGTCCACGCCGTGTGTTTCGTCCTCGGACCTTGCATTGCCTGCA
>JASLEQ010000666.1 GCA_030151135.1 Candidatus Sulfotelmatobacter sp.
TGATATTTTCCGGGAGGGAGATCGAGCCCAGTGTTGTACTGGACATTTTTCTTGCGAACTTCGGATGAAGTATCGAGTGCGAGCTTCACAGTGTCGCGAACGCGCGTTAGCGGATGCTGTTCGCCGTCGAGCACGAGTCCAATGACGTCGAGGTTGGCTTTATCGCGATCGCTTGCACGGGTAAATGGAATTTCAGAACCGGGCACAACGAGAGAAATCTCAACGTAGTACTTCTTCGGATCCATGCGAAAGTACGCTGTATTCATGTACAAGGGAAGATCGGTGGCAGGCAGTTCGGACGCTAGTTGCTCCTGAAGTTGAAGCTCTTTGTTTTCCTTTGTCGAGTGCTGATAATCCGCGGGCGCGTAATAACCGCGCCGGTAATCGGCTTTAACGCCGGGCGTATTGACTTTCACGGCGATTCGCCGGTAACGGCCGTCGCGGGCGGAATTCGCGCTGTGGTACCCGAGCAGGTAATAAGTTGACGTGTCCTGCTGAACTCCTTTGAAGACCTGATTAAAATCGTTGGAATCGAGAAAAGCTTTGCCGCCCGTATCGCTGGCGAGAGTGACCAGTGTTTCCTGAGTCGTGAAGTTTGAGTTCAACGCATTGATCATGGACTGGCCGGAGTATGGAGAAGTTCCGCGCATGCTGGCATTCTGCGCCTCTCCGCCAGCTACCATAGCCTGCAGGCCGCGCAGGTCCATCGTATAAATCGCAAGATTGGAGCGGATAGCAGCATTGATGGCGGCGCGAAGTTCCGATTGATTCTCAATTCCGGTGCGGTCCATGCCGCTGGAAAAATAGATCAGAGATTTTTTTTGTTGCAGGTGTGAAAGCTTCTCTGCAACGGAGCGTAAAGCCTCGAGGCGCCGGTCCGTGTTGAAGATGTTGTATTCCGTATCGTCGGCGGTAAATGGCTGACCCGTATCCGGCGTGCCCTCGGTGGTACCTGTGGTGCCCTCTTCAAATCCCTGGCCGCTGCCGGTACTGAACGCCTTCAGTTGTTTCTTCAGCAGTTCGTGATCGGAAGTGAAGTCCTGGTTAACTAAAAGCGAACTTCCCAGGGAGACAATCGAAACGAGATCAGCAGTGGCCATCTGTGCATCAACGTAATGCACGGCGGATGTGACGGCGCGATCGATCTCGTCGGGTTCCATTGCGGAGAGGTCGAAGAAGAGGACGATGAGACGCCGATCCTTGAATTGATCCGCAACGTTGGAGGAAGTTTGCGCCGTCGCACCTTGAGAGGGCAGCTGTGGATTTACTTGCGGCCGTGCTTGTGTGAGGTTCTGGTTGGCTACGGCGTCAATATGTTCGATGTCGAAAGATACAATTCTTTGCGGTTTGTTGTCTTCCAGGATGGTGAAGTCTTCGGGCTTAAGGTCTGTCACGAGATTTCCGCCTTTATCTTTGACGGTGACGTTGACCAGCACCAGTTCCGACTCCACGCGAACGCGATAGCCTTCTTGCTGCGAAAGCCCAGGAATGCAGAGAAGGGCCGCCTGCAGCATGAGCGCCAATGTTTTGCGCATAAAAGGGTTGGGGCGGGTGGTCATCTTTTCCTTAAAACCGGAATCGTGCCGATATCGTGATCTGCCGCATGGCGCCGACCGCCGTCACTCGACCAAATGTTGGCGAGTTCACGACGGTATCGATCGAGGCGTAATTGGGCATATTGAAAATGTTTGTAGCTTGAGCGCGAAACTCCAGAAATCGGGATTCCTTCAGTGGAATGATCTTGGTAAACGCCATGTCAAAGACGGTGGTGCCTGGGCCGATAATGCTGTTGCGGCGCGCGTTGCCAAATTCTCCGGTCGGTGGCGCCACAAAAGCCGCGGTGTTGAACCATTCTGCAATCGAAGGATCCGGAATGCTGAAGGACTGTCCGGGAACGACATCTGGACGCAGCGAGCCGTTCGTGCCACGGCTTACGTCGGCAAAGTTCCCCAGCAGGCGGGGGGTAAACGGCAGGCCCGAAGCAATGGTCCAGTCTCCGCTCCACTGCCAATCTCCAAAGATGGCACGAAGGGGGGAGTTTCCCGACAGCCAGCGCCTGTCGTGTCCGAACGGCAGTTCCCATAGATAATCCGCAGTGAACCGGTGAGTCTGGTTGAAACTCGAGAGCCCGCGCTCGGCGGCAAGGTCGAACGCATTCTGTGCGACATTAGACGCCCCACTAACGGATGAGGCAGCCGCTCCGCCACCGCCGCCTCCACCACCCGGACCAGTACCTCCGGCACCGAGTCCGCGACCTGTTGAAGCTGAAGTGGCGCCCGCACCAATCGAAGATGCATCGTCAATCGACTTTGAAAAGGTGTAGATGCCGCCAATGGAGAAACCACTGGCCAAACGCTTGCGGAGGCGAACGGACGCGGCATTCGCTTCGGAGTCGGCCACAGAGTTTTCATAGGTGAACGCCTGAACGTTGGGAATACGAATCGCCGTTGCGGTGCGATTGGGGGCCTCCAGAATATCGAGGTCCGTACCCTTCGTGCCCGTGTAATCGATGTTCAACAATATGGTCGGACGAATCTGCTGCTGGATGTCGAGGTTTCGAATTTGCACATATCCGAGACGGTAGTCCGGATTGACGGCGTAGTTATTTGTGATGCCTTGCGTCGTCGAGGCAGGGAAGCCGCTCGCCAGAGTAAGGCTTCCGGCAACCGCTTGGATATTGGTTGCCGTCGTTGAGAAGGGTGGCTGAAACGCCAACTGCTGGGCGATTCCCTGGTAGGCACCGGTGTTGTAGTTGATTCCATATCCCGCGCGCACGATGGTTTTAGAAAAAGGTTTCCAAGCAAGCCCGAGCCGCGGAGCGAAATTGTTGCGGTCAGGACGGAGAAGACTGGGCGGCAAGCTACCGCTGTATGGTCCTGCTTGTCCAGGCAAAACTACGGCAACGGTCGGCGTACCCAAAAATGGATTTAGAACGGCAGGCGAGAGATCAAGATTTGCAATCCGGTTATTTTCTTCCGCCAGTGGCGACACATATTCGTAGCGAACACCGAGATTTAGAGTCAGATTTCCGCGGAGCTTCCATTCGTCTTGCACATACAAATCCCAGTAGTTGCCGCTGAAGTGATAGTTGTCCTCACCGTATTGCACTGAGGTCTGCTGGGGCAATCCGTAGGCGTGTTTACCGTCCACGTTGCCGTCGTAGAGAAAATCCGCGAAATCGAATCCGGTATTGATGCCAGTGAAGATAAATGATCCGCGGGCATTGCTGCTGGTCTCGGTATTGAGTTGAATGCGACGGAAGTCGCCGCCCCAACGCCAGGTGTGCTTCCCATGATTCCATACGACGTTGTCGGAGAATGTGTAGGTTTGGTTACGAACAAGCTGAGGATTTACGTCCTGCAGGCTGGAGAAATTGGTAAACGAAAGGTTGGGCAATCCCCAGTCGAAAGGATTCGCGGAAACGCCGCTGATTCCGAGCGATCCAGCGATGTCATCGTTAAATCCGTAGAGATTCTGGGTGCGAGTTCGACTGCGATTGAAATCGAATCGAACGGTATTGGTGAGCTTGCCAATGCTGCGGGTATATCCAACCGGGACGTCAAAGCTGCGAACGCTGGTGCTGCCGCCAACGCTTGGGAACGGATTAGTGAGATTCGCATTCGAGTTGTGATAGTGGAAGCCAAAGGTCAAATTGTTGCGCGGGGCTCCACGAACGCGGCGTCCACTGGCGGCTGCGGCTCCCAGGGTATGGTTCACGCGCACATTCAGATCGTCGCTGTCGTTATTTTCGGACGTAACAAAATGAAAATTCTGGTAGCTTCCGGGTAGATTTGGCTTAGGGATGTACTGCAGCAGAGCGTTGGCGATTGGGTTGATTTGAGGTAGCGTGCTGTTGGGAAAAATGGTGTTTGTCGCTGGATCAACAATCTTGACGGGCTGACCTGCCAGTGCGCCGGAGGTATAAGTCGTCTGGGAGAAATTCCCTTGCCGTTCCAGCAACGTCGGCACCGTAGAAAACTGGTCAAAAGGATTGGAGCCGCGCCGGCCGTTATAGTTTGCGAAGAAAAAAGTTTTGGTTCCACCGTGATAGACCTTCGGGATATTGAGCG
>JASLEQ010000708.1 GCA_030151135.1 Candidatus Sulfotelmatobacter sp.
TTCAAGTCCAAAAACGGGCTCCGAATTCGCTGTACCAGCAAATTTACGAGGGATACCGCAAGGCAATCGTCGACGGCGCCTTGCGGACGGGACAGCGAGTTCCTTCCACCAGGGTTCTCGCACTCGAGTTGGGAATCTCGCGCATGCCGGTGCTCAACGCGTACGCGCAATTGCTGGCAGAGGGTTATTTCGAAAGCCGTATTGGCTCCGGCACTGTTGTCTCCCCTTCGTTGCCGCAACGCATCAGCAGCCCAAGGCCAGCCACCGCGGTCAAAGGACTCAATCCCGCACGACGCCGCGTCTCAAAACGCTCTTCCAATCTGTTGAGCGCCCGGCAGTTCCGTACTCTGCGCGGCATGGGCCCTTTCAACGTCAGTCAAATTGCCTTTGATGGCTTCCCGCTCAGCCTTTGGAACAGCCTGGTCACTCGCCATGCGCGCCATGCAGGTGCCTGGTCCCTTGATTACGGAGATCCCATGGGATTGAGGGATCTCCGGGAATCCATTGCCGAATATCTCCGTACCGCGCGCGGCGTACGCTGCGAAGCGCACCAGGTCATGATCGTAAGCGGTTCACAGCAAGGTCTGGAAATTACGGGCCGCGTATTGCTCGATCCCGGGGACCACGTCTGGATGGAGGAACCCGGTTACCGGTTCGCGCATACCGTCTTCCGCTTCAGCGGATGCACCATCGCTCCCGTACCCGTAGACTCCGAGGGACTGAACGTTGCTGCCGGCATCAGGAAGTGTCCCAAGGCCCGCGCAGCCCTGGTGACGCCTTCCCATCAGTATCCGCTCGGCGTGACCATGACCGCATCACGCCGGCTTCAGTTGTTGGATTGGGCCGAAAGCAACGGTTCCTGGATTATCGAAGACGACTACGACAGCGAGTATCGCTACGAGGGCATGCCCGTAACGTCGCTGCAGGGACTGGACCGGAATTCCCGCGTCGTCTACATCGGGACCTTCAGCAAAGTGCTCTTTCCGTCATTGCGCATCGGATATCTGGTCGTGCCCGAGGATCTCGTCGATCGATTCCTCGCCGCGCGCTTTGCGCTGGATATCGGTCCCGCTACGTTTCAGCAAGCTGTGCTCGCAGATTTCATTGCCGAAGGTCATTTCGCGCGTCACATCCGGCGCATGCGCTCTGTTTACGCCGAGCGCCGCAACGCGCTGATTGAAAATCTCGGCCGCCAATTCGGCACCGCCGCCAAGGTCATGGGAGCCGACGCGGGTATGCATCTTTCCGTCATGCTCGACGGAATCTGCGATCAGCAAATCAGTAAGCGCGCCGCACAACAGAAACTCTGGCTGGTACCACTTTCCCCGTTTTACCTGATGAAGAATGCGCGGCAAGGCTTCATTCTAGGATTTGGGAGCACGTCGGTCGAGGAGATGCCATCGGCAGTCCACAAAATCCGAAAACTCCTGGGCCCTCGAACGATCTCATCCGCTTCATAATCTCGGACAGTGAGCAACGAGAAGGAAGTCACCTCGCGGTAGTCTCTCCGATCCCGGCTACCCTCTACATTTCAATCTGCATTGATTTCAAGCTGCAACGGAGGCAGCGCCGGCAAGTCTGGATGCTGCGCATCCCGCCAGAACGCCTTGAAACATTCGCCATCACTTTCAGGAGTCCACTCCGTTCCGTCCGCAAACTTGATCGCACTCGGAAAGAAAACCCATCCCATCACCTTGGCGGAACTGCTGGCCGGCATGCCCGGTTTCTCCAACGTCTGCGTCTCTCCCGGTCCAATATCATTCTTGAGAGACCACTGCGGATTCGCAGGCCGCCGCAGATCCTGCGGTGCCAAAAACATCTCAGATGTGATGAATACCCGCGATATCGGCTTGCGGCTCGCATTCTTTACCGTCAGCGTGGACTTCTGCGGGTCGCCCCACAAATCCGAATTCAGGAATTCGACCGGACACGCGCGGCTCTGAGGTTTATAGATGGTGAACACCGCCATCATTCCCGCCTCCATGTGATCTTCCACGTGGCAGTGAAACATCCATGTGCCGGGATTGTCGGCAATCATATCGACCGTCTTCATGCTTCCGGGAAGAAGTTCAATTACATCGGTGTGTCGCGTCCCCTCGACCACCGTTTCTCCATGCCAGTGCGGGGTGTGGAGATCAATCTCGTTTCCCATGCCCAGCAGATGCCAGCGGACTTTCTCCCCCTGCTTCATGAATAAGCCGGGAAGATTTCCAAAAATGAAGCCATTGATCGAGTAAAACAGGCCGGCAGGTTTACCCGCCATCTCGTCAAAGATCATGAATGAGGCCACGAACTCTCGATCCACGTCGACCGGGGACCCGTCCGCCTTGGCTTTGCCTTTTGCCGTGATGATGATCGGCCCCAACAATCCCGCGTTGATCTCGAGTGCGGGATCCACGTGCGAGTGATACCACCACACGATAGAACTTGGCTGCCCGGCTCCTGGCCCGCTCGCCTCGGTCGCGAGCCAGTGATACGTGTACCTGCGGCCCGGAGCGACCCGGTCTCCCTTGCCAAATGGCAGATACACCGATCCTTCACTGTCTTTGTCGTAGCGGACGCCGTGCGGATGCATGCTGTGCGCGACGCGTCCGCGATTCAGGAACTCAACCACGATCTCATCGCCCACCTCTGCCCGAATCACCGGCCCCAGAATTCCCAGCCAGTCGGGCTGAGGCTTGCGCGTTGTAAAAGTATCGTCGGTGTACTCGATGAATCGACTCTTGGGCCACTGCAGCTTCAGCGACCAAGGTTGCCGCACGGGGGTGGCATTCAGCAGGTTGATTCCGCTGGGAGCGTAGTTCCACGGAACATCTTCGGCAGCAATGTAGTAGCGGCGTGTCTTAGCCATTGATGGCAAAGACACGAGCAATATTCCGTTGAGCAGGAATCCCCAGGCCCTTTTCACCGATTCATTATCACATTTAGGATGGGACCGCAGGTGGCTTGAATCCCTCTCGCCACCCTTCGTCCCTGGATCTGCTCGCGACTAACGCTTCTTTCCGCCGGCCGCGCTCGGAGTCGGCGCTGCCGTCGAACACGTCCCTCCCGTGTTCTGCGCTGGAGGAGTCGGGGGCGTCGCCCATGGCACATTCGTGAAGTCAAAGAAGTCTGTGCTCATATCGGCCTGCGCCTTGTCTCGCGCCGTGAGTGCGGCTAACCCAAACCGCTTCTCGATCAGCGCCAGCGCGGCTGTCGTGTCATAAACGGTATGCGACACATAATTCTTCTTTGAGAACGGAGAAATCACGATCAGCGGGATGCGGTACCCGGTCATGCCGAAGCTGCAGATTCCCGAGGACTGGTCCGCTCCATCGCATGCGTCTCCTGGCTGCAAATCGATCGGATACGTGTACTGATCCGGAACCACCGCCGTCTGCGGAGGCACGTGATCGTAGAACCCGCCCGCCTCGTCATAGGTGAAGATCATGGCGGAATCTTTCCAGCTTGTGCTCGTCATCAACGTGTTGATGAGGCCAGCCGCATAGGCTGCGCCCTTCTGGATATTTTCCGGATACGCGTCGTTGTCCGAGGGGTGCTCATCCAGTCCCGCAGTCGATGCCGGTTC
>JASLEQ010000747.1 GCA_030151135.1 Candidatus Sulfotelmatobacter sp.
CCTGTGTCTCAAATGTGGACCGTAGCCAGCTACGTGATCCGCCAAAAGCTCGCCGGACGCAAGCAGTATCCGCTCGTCCTGATGCTAGAGCCGCTGTTCCGCTGCAACTTGGCCTGCGCCGGATGCGGCAAAATTCAATACCCCGCCCACATCCTCAAGAAGGATCTCAGCCCTGAAGAGTGCTTCCGCGCCGTCGACGAATGCGGCGCCCCCATGGTCTCGATCCCCGGCGGCGAGCCGCTCATGCATCCCGAGATCCACAAGATTGTCGAAGGCCTGGTCGCCCGGAAGAAATACATCTATCTGTGCACCAACGCCCTGCTGCTGAAAGAGAAGATCGATCTCTTCAAGCCGAGCAAGTACCTGACGTTTTCCGTGCACCTCGACGGACAGCGCGAAGAGCACGACCTCGCAGTCTGCCGCGAAGGCGGATACGACATTGCAGTCGACGCCGTGAAAGAGGCTCTGAAGCGTGGGTTCCGCGTCACTACGAATACGACCCTATTCGATGGAGCCAATCCGAAATCCGTCCGAGTGTTTTTCGACGAGATGATGGACTTGGGCGTCGAAGGCATGATGCTCTCTCCGGGATACTCCTACGACAAGGCTCCCGACCAAAAGCACTTTTTGGGACGCGCGCGCACCCGCCGCATGTTCCGCGCGATCCTCTCGAATCGCAAGAAGAGTTGGCAGTTCAACCTATCGCCTCTCTTCCTAGAATTCCTGATGGGCAAGCGCACCTATCCATGCACCCCGTGGGGCATGCCGACGTTCAACGTCTTCGGTTGGCAGAAACCGTGCTACCTGCTGCAGGACGGTTATGCAGAGAGCTTTAAGGAATTAATAGAAACAACCGAGTGGCAGAATTACGGCACAGAATCGGGCAATCCAGCGTGCGCCAATTGCATGGTCCACAGCGGATACGAAGCCAGCGCGGTCAACGCGACGTTCAGCTCGCTGGAAGGATTTTTGGCGACGGTAAAAGCGACGCTGTTCACCAGCTATAAAGACAAAGAAGCACTCCGGATGTTAGACGAGCCGACAGCTCCGGTAAATCCGCTGATCCAGATCGAACCGAGCCAAAGCGCGACGCGCAATCTGCAAGAAACGCGAGCATAGCGGATACGCCAAGAATTTCGTCCCGGTAGGGGCCCGGCGTTTCAACGCCGGGGAAGAACGCGATTTAGGTAGCCGCGTCCGGTAAGGACGCCTGATTCAGCACTGAAGAAGCAGCCGCGAAGCGGCGAAAGAATGCAGCCCACGGCGCAAGCCGTGGGATAGTTCACCAAGGAAAATGGCAAGCCCCGAAGGGGCGAAAGCGCAGCCTTCGATGCTGATGACGGATGTCCTGTAAGGGCCTTCTTCATTGATTCATATGACAGGTAAAGAAACCGGACACATCGATCACGCCACGCCGAATGCGATCCCGCCGCACGTCCAAAATCCCGACGCGCTGGAAATCGCCCCTGGCGTAGAACACGAAAAACTCGAAGGCTGGATTCCCACCGTAGCCAGCGAAGAAGACCTCCGGCAGGCGTTAGAAAAAGCCTTCGACTATCGCGGCGACATCACCATCACCCGCAAAGACGGATCTAAAATCGAAGGCTACCTCTTCGACCGCCGCACCGGAAAGACACTGCAAGACTCGCAAGTCCGCCTCTACCCAAAGAACTCCAACGAGAAGATCGCGATCCCCTACTCCGACATCGCCGCCCTCGCCTTCACCGGACGCGACACCGCCGCCGGCAAATCCTGGGAAGCCTGGATGAAAAAGTACGCCGAGAAAAAAGCCAAAGGCGAAAAAGACCTGAGCCTCTACTCCGAATCGCTGGAAGAGTAGTCTGAGCCGTGCCCCAAACTCGGTCTCGCACACCGTGCGGCTAAAACGGTGAACAGAAAGACACTATCTCTGCCACTCCCGGTTACGACCGTTACCTGTTGTAGCAATCTTGTGCGTGGAACGATGAGTATGCGAGCGGTGTCAGTTTGTAATAGGCATCGGCTCGGATCGATATGCGGCCTCTGGCTATCAGCGCTTTTGTAATCACGGTACTTTTGGCGAGTCTAGCCTACCTGCAACTTTCGAACCGGCAAAGTCCCGCTCCGCCAAGAATCCCTGCCGTCTCTAGTTGCAAAGAGCCGAAACCGGGAATCAAGAGAATTCGCGGACGTGTAGGCTCGAACAACGACTATTCGATCTATCGGTTCGACGTTCCAACAGGAGTGACAATCTCGCGTGAGGGTTGGGCCATGTGGGATATGCCAGCGCCTCCCTTGTACTCCTTTACCCTGACGCACGGAAACAGCAGATCATATCTAGTGATCTCTTGGGGAGGCGAGACCACATTTGGTGCGGACCCTCCACCCATAGATCCGGTCTTGGCCCCGCCTGGATATTTCGAAAAGCACAAGGTTTTGAACGACAGCGGAAAACAGATTGGCGAGGAGTCCTAGGGAGATCGTAACAATGGGGAGCGTTGGCGGCGGGTTCACCTCGTAGGATTGCTTAACGCCAAGTATGGTTCTCAGAGAGACAAGGAGGTTGCCAGCTATGGGTCCGTTCACGAGCAGGACGCGGCACTTTTCGATCAGATCATAAACTCTGTTTGTACCGAGGAATGATGCGGCGGCGCCACCTTCACCGATCCCATCCCCGCCGCCGTCGCCGCCTCACCAATGACACCTTGTTTTTGCTGCCCGGCCGCTCGCCACGGCAGCTGCCTCCACAGTCCGCCCACACAGAGGACGACCGAGAAGAGCGCGGTCACGCCGAGCGCCAGCAGCGTCCAAATGAACAAGAAGCCTCCGTTGGACTTGGCGATCGCGCCGCCCACTCCCGCCCCCTTCATATGGATGACGGGGACGAGGCACCCAAGCAGCGACCCCAGCAGGACGATGACGTACCCGGACCGCCGTTCGGCCAGCACCAGCGTTCCGTACAGCCAGACCACCAGGATGGGCACCACAATCAGGTCAAAAAGCGTTCCGGGCTCCATCCCACGGACGATGTCGTCCGCCGTGTGTAACGTCACGAAGAGGATCGAGAGCAGAGACGCGATCGTGAGCACAACGCTCTGTTTCATCGGATGTTCTCCTTGGCCATCAGAAACGACGTCAGAAATGGAGCACCCCGGTTTGCATTTCGCGGAGAATACCACTTTCACTTGCCGAGACGCGATGCCTCTTCCTCGGCCTCGCGAATTATCAGTTGACCAAGGTCGTTGGTGTCGGATGGAAGCCGCACCCATACCCGGAAGAGGTCCGGTTCTTCTCCCAGCAGAATCGCTGCGCCGCTATGGCAGTATCGTTCTTCTGCAACCTTGAGCCGGTGCCCAGACCGTCCGCCTGTGCAGGTGTCGAGAACTCGACGACATTCATGCCACGGTTCCTTATAGTGTCATTCGGATAAGGACCATAGGGAAAGGAACTGGCTGGTTCGATTCCTTCTGCGAGGACTCTATCGACAAATTCCTTACGTGCCGGAAACACTCTGGCAATGGTTCTGGCGACTGCAAATCTGCCTGACGTGCCACCGTATTCCAGCGAGATCTGAACGACTGGCCCCGCAAATCCTCTCCAAGATGAGGAAAGTACTTCGGCCGAATTGATCGGATCGGGACTTACATAAAGGCTCGAACCACTTGATCCATAAACCCCGAAGCAGTGCCACCCTCTTGGAGCAAGGACTCCTACTCCTTCTTCTGCTTTGTAGTAGGCGACGCGATGAGCTGCTTCTTTGGAGACGGATATCGCTCCGTCTTGCCCCGAAGGCGCTTCGACCGGACCCTGTTGGCCGTCCGATGGGCAGCCGACAAACGGGATGCGTGCCACAGAATCATTCGTGCGATTTGTGGGAGACTTGACTTGGCCGTACAAAGAAAGACTTGCGGAAGCCACGATCAACAGCATTAGGCATCTGATTTGAGCACGCTTGGCGCCGAGCATGTAACTAGTTTATGGCCGCTTTGAATAAGATGTACACGCGACACTGAGTTGCGATTACCGAGTTCTTAGAAGCATCATCACACCTTCCCCACGCTCTCCCACGGCGGAGGCACCTTCACCGACGCCATCCCCGCCGCGTTCGCCGCTTCAATCCCCATGTCGGTATCTTCAAAAACCAGACACTCGCCCGGTCTCACGCCGAGTTTTCGGCCGCCATCTGCCGGACACTTCTTTCAAGAATCTCAGCGTCGAAAGAAGTACTCCACATTCACCGACAGCAGTCCAGCAATAGGCTGATCTGCATCAATCAATTTCTACTGGTTACCAGCAGTTCTTGGCGAAATTGGACGTGCAGCGGTCTGCATCGCGCGACCTCCTTTCAAGATCGGCACTGCAGGCCGTTGCCGCGGATCCTTATGCGTAGCGCGCGCTGCCTCGATCTTCTGTTCCAGTTCCCGTGCATTGCGCTTCGCCAGTTCGAAGTGTGAAGTGACGTCCTCCAGCCGCACATTCTCGTATCCTTTGCGGCGCGCCATGATCCGATAGTCGAAGCTTACATTCGAACGCCCGCCGTGCAGCTCACGCACTTCAAACTGTCCCACTCCCTTGCTAGCAACATACAATCCTTCGCACTCGCCGTTAGGCGTGAGGAATACGTGATAATCCACGTCGCCGTTCACTGTCTGTGCAAACATCGGTTCCAGTTGAACCGTTGCTTTGCCATTCGCAAGTTGCCCCGCACCCGCGTCTTCGAACCAGTTCTCGGCCGCTTCCATCGCATAGAGTCGCACCATGCGATTCCCATCGACTGGCACGGCAGCAGACTTCGTTCCCGTGCACAGCAGATCTCCAACACTGTTGTTGACCGCATCCATATAGATCTCGCACCAGGTCGCAGACCCGGGCCCTGCAAAACGGGCGGCGAGCGGAAGATGTCCGTTGGACGGACCGCTATCGTTCTCGACGTACAACGTCTCGTGGTTCACCGTATTGTTCTTCCCCCAGAACGAATTCCCGTCGTCCGTTGTCCCGAGCACGCCGAAAGAGCCAGGCCATCCACTGTCTCCCCAGACTCCTGCCAGGCTGAATCCATTCCCAGTCGTGGATGCATTCTGCATCTGGCTGTATGTGCCCACATAGTTAGTGCTGTACGCTTGCACGCCCATACTCCCGAACGACTGTGCAAACACGGCGGAGGAATTCGACTGGGCGAAAACCGCAATGCCGGTGTCTGCCGCGCCTAGTACGCCTATGTTTGAGTCGGTTGTGCCGTACACCCCGGCACCGGACGAGGAATCTCCCCAGACCCCGACCCGGCTACCACCACTCGAATATTGACTGGCCGTCGAGAACTGGCCAAAGACACCGTTTCCGGATGGGCCGGGAGCGTCCGCGTATATCCCGTTGCCGTTTGTGTTCGTGGCATTGAGCGCAGCCACCGATGAAGTGTTCCCGTTGATGGTCACGGGCTGCGAAAACGTGTCGGCGGCGTTCAACAATGGAATCAGCGACGTGTTCACATTCAGCGTCGTCGTACCACCCAGTGA